>CAZGNQ010000005.1:0-29328 GCA_964527285.1 uncultured Hyphomicrobiales bacterium
CCGACATGGCACCCATCGCCGGCGGGCAAGGCGCGGCCACCTGTTGTGACAAGGTGCGGTCGAAATTCGTCGGCTGGACGGCAGAGCATTTCGCAGCCGCCGGCTTCCGCGCCGTGCCGAACTGCGTCGTCAGGCGGTCTGCCTACATTGCACCGGGCGTCGTGCTGATGCCTTCATTCGTGAACCTTGGCGCGTACGTCGACAGTGGCACGATGGTGGACACGTGGGCGACGGTTGGATCGTGCGCGCAGATCGGCAAAAACGTACACATCTCAGGCGGCGCCGGCATCGGCGGCGTTCTGGAGCCGTTGCAGGCCGGCCCCGTGATCATTGAGGACAACTGCTTCATCGGCGCACGCTCCGAAGTGGCAGAGGGGGTGATCGTGCGGGAGGGCGCCGTGCTCTCCATGGGCGTCTATATCGGCGCATCGACCAAGATTGTGGACCGCGAGACGGGTGAGGTGCATCGCGGTGAGGTGCCGGCCTATGCCGTTGTTGTGCCGGGCACACTGCCGGGGGAGGCTGGCAAGCCCGGGCTCTACTGCGCCGTCATCGTCAAGCGTGTTGATGAGCAGACGCGCTCCAAGACGTCGATTAACGAGTTGCTGCGGGACTGACGTGAGCGATGGCGCGAAAGGTATGAGCGCTCCCGTCACCACCATCGACCTCAGCGAGGTGAGTGCGGCGGCGGGCACGGTGTTTGCCGCCAACATCATCCTCGTAGTTTTTGCCCTGGTGGGGATTTCCGTCGAAGCGGGCGCGCTCTTTTTCTCCGAAGCTGGCTCTCGCGGCAGCGGACACTGGTGGGATGATTACGTCGCCGGTCCCGTTGCCGTTTTGCTGATGGGGGTCTATCTCTGGCTCGGCGCGACGGCTGATTATTCAGAGCTCTATTGGCGTCGGCACGCGATGGCCGGCGCGGTCTTTTCCACCCTGCTGATCGGCGGCATCATTGCGGGCATTGTCTCAATCTTTGAGCTTTCCTGGGCTTTTTTGATTGCGACAATCATTTTTCTCATCATTTTCGCGCCGATCGTGGTGGCAGCGCTCGGGCTGCTCGGATCAGCGCTTGCGTGTCTTGAAGCCCGGCTCAATCCAGATGACCGTAAACTCACAGACGTCCTGGGCGAGGCCGAAACCCTGCGCGAGGCTCTTGCGGCGCAACGCAAATCAGCCCCGCCGCGCATACCTTTCATCGGCCGCGTCCTGAGCAGCATTGGCAGCCTCGGGATTGCAGCGCTCGCCGCTGCTTTTCTCATCACCGGGGTCTTTGAGGACAACGACCCGACGCTTTCCGATGCGGCGGCCGGTGTGGGCGGACTGCTCGTGCTCTCGCTGCCCGTTTTCGGGATACTGCTCATTCTCGGCGCGCGCCTTTCCCAGCCCAACGCACGCACCCTGCTGGCAAATGACCGGCGGCCGCCGACACTTCTGCTGCGATCCTTTGGTGACGACCCTGCCAAAGTCCCACCGCGCAATGTCCTCAGAAAGGTGCTGTTCTGGGGTCTTGGAAATGGCATCCGCCTGGAGACGGCCATCGCGAATGAATTGTCGATGGCCGGCCCATTGGTTGCGGTCGGCAAACCCGGGGAACGGCTGCCCCAGCTTGGCGCAGCCCGTGGGTATTACGAACACGACGAATGGCAGGACGAAGTGTTGGGCTGGATGAACAAGGCCCGTGTCGTCGCCATGATTGCCGGACGGACACAAGGCGTGACCTGGGAATTGCAGCAGTTGATCGCAGGCGGCCACTTGGGCCGAACGATACTGCTGTTTCCGCCAGATACGCCCGAAGGAAAGTCCGAGCGGTGGGCCGTGGTTGCAAACTGCCTTGCGACGGCCGGGATTGATGTGAGAATCGAGGATGCCGTTGTGAGCGATCTTCTGGCCGTGCATTTCATCGATGGCGGCACGCCAACCTGCCTGCGGAGCCAATCCGCCGGCCAGGTTGATTACGAACTCGTGGTCCGCATGGCCATCGCAGGCCTGGGCCGCGGTGTGCGCCACGCGCCGCGCCACTGAGCCCATTGGTTTGCCTGTCCGAGCGGCCAACAGCGGGCGCCGGTTCCCAGCCTTGCACACTGGCAACGCAGATGCGCTTTGCCCGACGCTGCGACAGGCCACCCCTGGGCGCTGCGGGTGCCAATCGGTATGTTCGCTCAAACATTCGGGCGGCGCACAACCTGCCCGCGAAGCCATCCGTAGCCGGCGCATCTGGCTCACCGACCAGACGGCCGTCGGCGCGCCGAAGCGCACGATTTCGCGAGAGCTTTCCGATGATCACCCTGCACGCCCTTGCCTCACGTCGTAGCCAGCAACACGCCATCTCCCCGCCGCGGCTCGCTATGGCCTGCGCCGCGGCGATGGTTGCTATCGCGCTGTTGCTCTCGCCAGCCGCGCTCCTGTCCGCCCACGCTGGCGGGCCGGCGCTGCTCTATGATGCAACAACGGACAAGGTTCTCTACGCCGAAGAGCCTGACCGCCTCTGGCACCCTGCGTCGCTTACGAAACTGATGACCGCCTACGTCGTTTTCCAGGAGATCAAGGCAGGTCGCCTGGCGATGGACGATCGGTGCGTGCAGTCGGAGAATGCGCAGAAGGAGCAGCCGAGCAAGATCGGCCTTCCCGTGGGCGCGACGATGACGATCGACAAGGCGCTCGATGCCCTGATCATCAAATCAGCAAACGATGTGGCTGTGATGCTGGCCGAAAAGATCTCCGGCACGGTCGCGGCGTTCGGCGAGCGCATGACCCGCGAGGCCCGCCGGATCGGCATGACGCGAACCGTTTTCGTCAATCCGAACGGCCTGCCCGACCGTCGTCAGGTGACGACAGCGCGGGACATGGCCTTTCTCGCCCGCGCACTCCTGAAAGATTTTCCTGAGCACGGCGAGCGCTTCACCAAGCAGAGCATGCGGCTGGGTCGCTTGACCCTGCGGTCGCACAATTCACTCTTGCGCACGTTCGAAGGCGCGGACGGGATGAAGACCGGCTTCATCTGCGACAGCGGCTTCAACATTGTAGCAAGCGCCACGCGCGACGATCGCCGATTGATTGCTGTTGTGCTCGGCGGCGTGTCCTCAGGCGCGCGCAACCTGCGGACCAAGGATCTTTTGAGCTACGGCTTCGAGGTCGCAGCGTGGCGAGCAGTTGTGCCAACACCCGACATCGACACGATGCCACTGGCGCCTGAATTCTCGTCCCGGGCCGCCGTCATTCGAAACAAGGTGCGCTCGTTTGCATGCGGATACCGCGGCCGGCGGCGCGCGGCGCTTCGCCCAACGACTGCGCGCCGGGCGACGACCCGATCCGCGCGCGTGAAGTCCCGCCCGAAGCTCGTGGCCAAGCGCCCGAGTGCTTTTGCGACCGGCGGCACGCGCTGAACAGGCGGCAACCAGTCTGGATGGCGCTGGAGCCAGGATCGCGCCCACACGGCATGATCGCGCTCGTGGCGGGAACACCGTTCTACGCCAACACAGCCAACGCGACAGCGTGAACAGCGCCGCCTCGCCTCGGCTTAAACCAGAAGCTGAAGATCGCGCTTGCGATAGCGGCAGCCCGGGCCAGAGAAACTGTCCGGCCGCAAGCCTTGCGGCGCCTGGCCGCGCGCGCGGGAGCCGCTGTCGCCGCTTTCCTGCCTCTGCGTCCCGCTATCGGCGCCAATTCCGGCACCGCGCCCGACGCCTGCACCTTGCTCAGCGCCAGATGGCGCCTGTTTCGTTATCGCACCGTCTGCGGTCTGGGACAAAGCCGGGGTGGCTGCCCAGATGGCACATGCCGTGGCGACTGCCAGACCTGTCGCAAGGCTGACCACGCGCAGGCCCAGGCGTTGCGGCGCAACGATGCTGATGGCGGCGCGCTGTGAGGCGGCGCGGCAATCGTAATGTCCTGCCATTCGGAGACACTCCCTGTCTGGGGGCAACGGATGGCCCCGAAGTGAACCAGCTAACTCCAAGTTTCTTAACGCGTCCAACCGGCGCCCGGATGAGAGTGCCAGGATTGTGAACGCAATCCGCACCATGTCTTGGCGGTTCCAGCCCGCCTCGCTCCTGCATCGGACCCGGTTGCGGACGCTGGCGATCATGCCGCCGAGCCTTAACATTACCCCCGGACAAACCCCGTTGCCGACCGGCCATTCCACCGGCACCCGGTCACGCAACGGTGTTCTGGCTGCGAAATTGCTCGGGACCGTCGGACCTCAAGCGGTGCGACCGCGATCGGCGGAGCGGCACCGTTGGTCCTGCCCGGCAGCGTGATGACGCCCGAGCGGTGGCGTGCGTGCGGCCGTGCGCCAGCGATGCCCCAGGTCCGCCGATCATGCCGCCGCACGACGACACGAAAGACAGGAGACGACCATGGCCGATACGCTCAACCCCGGGCTTGCCCCGGACGATGGCCTGGACATCAATTGCCACCTGGAGCCACTGGCCCGTGTTCTGGAGGGGCTGCACGGGACGCGGGCGGCCGGCATCGCGGAATTCCTGTCCCTCTACCACAACGAGGAGGGGAATTCCGAGCGATCTCAGGCCTGGACCCGTGTGGCCCAGCGCGTGCGCGACCGCGAAGCTGAGCGTATTTTTGACCGATTGCCAGCCACACGTCGGGCACTGGAAGAGGGAGATTGCTGAAAACGTCGCGCAGCCGGCATGGCTCAGGTTTCGGCGGCCAGAACCAGCGTCCAGAATGTGCGGAACTTCGTCTCCGGGGCCACGACCAGCGCGATGCCCATGTGCTCAGCACCTTCCATCAGCAGATTGCGATTGTGGCTCTCGCTTTCCTGCCAGCCGCGGAAGACCTCCTCAATGCTGGCCTGACCGGTGCCCACGTTTTCAGCCGCGAGCCGGGCCTTGTAGCCGACTTTTTGCACGCGCTGCCACGGGTTGCTGCCGTCGGAACCGTAGTGTGAAATCCGGTCCCACTTCGCAAGATCGCTGGAATGGGATTTCGCCGCCCGGGCCAACAGCGGGTGCAGCGTCACGGGGCCCAAACCGTTTTCTTTACGATACCGGTTGATCAGCGCCTGCGCCTTGGATGCACTCAATCGGGTGGAGGAATAGTCCCGGTCGGCAAGCGCATTTTTGCTGGCTGTACGCCAGGAGCCCGCCGGCGCGACGTCCGTGCTGGCCGCACTTGCACGCCGCGGTTTCGGATCGGATTTCTCCGACGACCAGAAGCCGGAATTCCAAATGGTGTTGTCGCCTGAGAACGACAGCAGACTGGCGTTCGACCGCGATGAACACGCGCCGAGGGCGAACACTGCGCTCAAAACGACCACCAATGATGCGACGCGGTACATGATCCCGTTCCACACGTCCGGGGCGCGGCCACACGATGCGCGTGCAGCCTCGCCCGACAACCCCGCCAGACAGTGCAACGCGTGCGTTAAGGTTTCGATAACCGAATCGCTTTCATTTGCGTTGGACGATGTGAGTTGAGGGGGATCTGCGGAGATTTCGCGGCCGTCATTTGAAATTGCCATGGCGCGCAGTCCGATTGCGGCTGGTGCAGCCGATATGACGTTTGCCCAAGCGTGGGCTGCAGGCGGCAACCAACGGCAGAACCGGATCACCGGGGGTCATTGCGCTCGGCGATGTCGCGCCGGTGCGTCCTGCGACATCGTTTCCGCGCCACAGGGGCGCATCAGCATCCAGCCGGCAGCGTCCTCACGGGTTGGCCGACACGGCCTGACCCATCACACTGCACATGATTCGCGCGATGCTTGCGTCCTGATGTGGCGCCACGGTGCGGTCTCGTCTTCGTCGCGTTGTCCCAGGGCCTTCCAGGCTCGACCGTGCGCTCTCCGTGGGCGGTCACGGCACAGGACAGACGGCTTCATCCGTTTATGCGGCGAAGGGGAGGACGCAACGGGAATGACCAGAGCGAAATCGCCTGAACCACCTGCAGGCATGGTGGCCAGCGGCCATGCGGCTGGCCAGCGGTCCGGCGCCGCATCACCGGTTGACCGCTCGGCAGTGGCACTGACCATCGCCTTGCGGCTCCACTGTGCCGGCAACGCTGGCGTGGCGGAGAGCCGGCTCCATGCGGAACTCACCCCCCTGCTGTCCCATAAGCTGCGCCATGGTGGCGTGTCAGGTGCGCTCGGTGGCGCGACCGGCTGGCTTGTGCAGGCCGACATCGTCGGCGTGACGGACCGCGGATGTCTGGTTCTGCAGCCTGAAGCGCGACGGCGGCTGGCCCATGCCCTGCCGACGCACGGCCGCAGCCTGGCCCAAAACAGGACATCGCGCGCGTCCAGCAAAGCCGGTGGCAAACGCGACGTCGTCGACAGCCCCAACTGGAGCTTTGTGCGCGACCGCCTGCTGGTTGCCGCGGGCCTTTGCGCGGCACGCGAAAACGGCTTCACCGACGAAGTGCTTGAGGCGTTAATGGCGGCCGCGCCGACAGCAGCCGGCAAGCGCAACGCGCCGCACTGGTTGGCCGCTTGGCACGCCCTTGCAGTGCGTGTGGCATCACCAGCAGGGCTGCGGGCCGCGATCATCGAGGCGGCCTTAGGAATGCCGCTGGACAGTGTGCCAGCGCGCTCGGGCGATGCGCGCCAGGCGGTGGCGCTGGCGGTTCTCGTTGAAACGTTCGGGCCGGCGTTCGCGCGCCGTGTCGGTCTACCGTCCGCGCTCATCACGGCGTTGCTGGCAGAGGCGGCGCACGCTGGCGATCGAGCCGGACAGAGCCAAGCACTCCGATCCGCTGGCGCGGTGGCGCACCACGGCACCGGCAGTCTCGAAGCTGGGCGCCCCGCTTGGGCGCGTTGGGCGCGCGGCGGCCTCAAAGTCCCGACGCCCGCAAAGCGCGTTGTCGTGCCGCGCAACCTGACCTCGCCGGACGCCGGCCGGGCGCTCGCCGCGCAATGCATCCGCGGAACCCGGGTGCCCAAGGATGATGCCGGGCTTGTCGCGCGCATCGCGGCGCAATGCGTTGGTGCGCGAAAAACAGACGCCAGTGCTCTGCGTCACGCGCTCCTGCGCGCCTTTCTGGTTGGCACGCATCTGGAGCGGCCCGGAACGGCTACCGGCGCCCGGACTGCCGCTGAAACTGGCCCCGGAATGGGCGAAGGAATGGGCAGCGCGCATGTTGAGCGGCTCGCCGCTCAAGAGGCACAGACCGCGGCGCAGGCCCCCCAGGCGGGCCGACTGGAGGGCAACGTCATGCGCAAACGCGAACAACCCCGCCCAGCCGGTGGGGCAGGGCCGGATGGGCCGTCATTGCGCCTTGCCACCCGCGACGGCACGGCAGTCCGCGCCAATGCGGCGTCAGGTGATGCAGCGCCCCCGGCGGGCGATCCGCGCAACGAACAGGACCGGGCGGTGCGGGCTTTTGCTGGCGAGGTGCTGGCGGTCACGGATCAGATTGCCACGGGCTGGAGCGGCCACCGCAAGGCCCTGGTGCGCGACGTCTGGGCCAAGCTCCAGGAGCGTCAGCCGAAGGGGCAGATGATCGACTTGGCAGCATTCAAGGCCTGGCTGCTCGCGGCGCACCGCCACGGGCATCTTGTGCTTGTGAACGCCGATCTGCGCGAACGTGAGGCGCTGGCCCTGATCCAGTCGTCGGAGATCGTGCACGGCAACATGCGCTGGCACTACGTGCGCGCGCCCGTCGGGCGCGGCGCCAATGAGGATATCACCGGCGTCGGCTGACGACCGGCCAGACCACGTCCGCTGAGATGCGGAAAAAAACCGACGGTCGCTCTGCATTGATCATCGCGATCTGCAGTCGGCCGATGTCCCGCGAGGCTGCACGTCAAAGCCTTGGCCGGGTCCCGAACGGGGATGAGTTCATATGGAAACGTTTGCCGAGACACCGGCAGAATCGGATCGCGTCGCGAATGCGTTGGAGCACTCCATCACCTGGGAGGACGACGTTTGGCGCGGCGATCCTTTTGATGTCGATCAGGTGCACCTGAATGCGCGTGTGAAATTCAAGGACGTGATGGCACGCCTGCGCGATGGTGCACGTCAGGTGCCACGGATGCTGCTGTTCCATGGTCAGTCGGGCGCCGGCAAGACGCACCTGGTTCGCGCGCTGCGCACGCACGTGCATGGTCTCGGCAACGGCTATTTCGGCTATGCCCAGATGACGCCTGACGTGGCGGACTATGCCGAATATTTTCTCCGCCGTCTCGTCAACGCGCTGGAAAAGCCCTACGCCCCGTTCGCGCTGCGCAATGCTGGCAACGGGCTGCGCCGCCTGTCGGACGCGATGATCAGCGACCAGGACGTGATCGACGCGGATTCTGTCTCCTTGTTGCAGGATGGCGATTTTTCCGACGCCGATCTGGCCGGCTTCATCAGCGAGATTGCCGATGGCGTGATGAGTTCGCCGCGCTTTGCCGACGCCGACATCGATCTCAATGTCGCCCGCGCGCTCCTTTATCTCCAGCGCAACGACCCACGCGTCGATCAGCGCGTGCGGCAATACCTGTACGGTCGACAGCTCAACAACTTCAGCCACGCGAGCGTCGCAGCACTGGAGCAGAACACTGGCCAGGATCGCGCGTTCGAGATCATCGAGGCACTCGGCCGGATCATGTGGCAGAGCGAGCGCGCGTCACTCGTCATGTGCATCGACCAGGTGGAAGATCTGCGCTTCTACGAGGATCCGGAGGACCGTTTCCAGCGCGCCGTGCGCGATCTCATCCAGATCGCCAACCGGACGCCAAGTGCCGTGATCCTGATCTCCTGCCTCAGTGATTTTTACGCCCAGGTGCGTGATCATCTGCCCCAGTCCTTCATCGACCGCATCGAGCAGGCGGGGCCGGTGCTGCTGGCAGAAAGCCGCACGCCGGAAGAGGCGCGCCAGATCATTGGCGCACGCATCGCCGGTGCGCTTGAGCCTGATGTGCTGGAGCGTCCGGAGCGCGTCGAACGGTGCGATCTCCTGGCGCTCGATCATTTCGGAGAGAATTTTTTCTCCTCTGTCGCCGGCACGAGCACACGCAAACTGCTTGAGATCGCTTCGGCCACTTGGCGGGGAGACCAGGGCGCGTCCGGCTTTGATGCAGGCGAGGCGCTTTGCGGGGAGCATCCATCCGGCGCGGGCGGCTTCGGCAATCCGCTGGCCCACGATGGCGATCCGTCCGCTCCAGTGGGCAGTGGTGGCGCGCTGCAGCAGCTGTGGGAGCGCCATCTGAGCCAGTTCACCGCCGATCTCGACGGCGATGACGAAACGGTGCGCGACCTGCTGCTGAGCGCCATTGATCTCCATGTTCGTGAGAACGCGCTGCCGCCACTCAGCGCCCAGGCGGACGACACCGTGGATGGTGTGCCATCGATTTCCGTCGATGTCGGCTCTACGGTCAACGGCGCTGGCGCAACGGGCCGCGGTGCGCTGCCGGCGCGCGTTTACGTCTGCAACCGGGCCAGCCAGGGCGGCGCGCTCAAAAAGCAGATCGACAAGGTGCTGAGCGAGCACCCCGGCGGCCCGATGATCGTTGTGCGCGCGTCGGCTTTTCCTCCCACGGGCAAACGGGCGACCGGTGCAGCGGTTCGCCAGCTTCAGATGTCCGGCGCTCACCGCATCCAGGTGCAGATGTTCGAACTGTCCCATCTGGCGGCCGCCACGTCGTTTGATGCCCAGCAGCGCGCCGCGCCGGGCTACGTGGAAAGGTTGCGCACCAGCCGGCCCTTGGATGCGATCACCTGTCTGCCGCAGATCCGTGCCGCGCTTGGCATGTCCATTGGCGGCATGACATCGCAGGAGGTCTTCGATGCGCCGGAAGCGGTCACGCCATCCGCTGTGCTCGCTGATCGCGCCGTGACCGCGCAAACGGCGCCCGGCGCGCAAGACGCGACGCTGCATGCCCCCCACCATCAGGGTGCAGCGGCACAGCCGGGCCAGCCGTCGCCAGCACACCGGCCGACGGCTGGTGTCGGGGACGGTTGGTCAGGAGATTATGGCGCGCTGCCGACCCTGCATCGCGCCGTGCCCGCAACATCCGCTCCGGCAGTGGACCCACTACCGCCCCTGCCTGCGCTGGTCCCGACGGCGAATGAATCCGCCACTGAACGTGGCGAACTTGGCCATGCGCCCGAAGCGGTCGCCCCGGCGACGACCCCACCGTCGGCCGCGGAGACCGCGGGTGACCTTGCAGACATCGAACGTGCCGTTCTGAGCGCTCCAACAGCCGCCGCCGAGCAGCGGTCCGGCTACGACCCATTCTCGTTCGATCGCCTGACGAGCCTGTGGTCCGGCCGCCGCCAGGAAGAGGACACCCCGCCCACCATCGACGCAACGGCTGTGGCTGATCCCGCGAACGCGGGCGACATGCCCACTCAGCCGGTCGCCTTGGCCCAGCCCGATGCGCCCAACTCAGGCGTCGAGGTGGTCGGCAACGCAGGCGACAGCTTCAACATCGGCTGCCTGATGGCCGATCGTTCAACGCCGGTCGACATCTCAAAGAGCGTTCTGAAGCGCCACGCCGCCATGCTTGGCGGTTCCGGATCGGGCAAGACGACGCTTGCGCTCACGGTGGTCGAGCAGCTCCTGATGAGCGGCGTCCCGGTGGTGCTTATCGACCGCAAGGGCGACCTGTGCAGCTATGCGCGCAACGATGTCTGGTCGGGGCCGAAGGGGGAGAGCGAAATCCGCGCGGGCATGCGCGAGGAACTCTCCTCCATGATCGATGTGGCCGTTTACACCCCGGGGCGCACCTCGGGCCGGCCGATCGGGATTACGCTGCTGCCCGGCGGCATTAACGAGTTGCCTGAGCATGAACAGCAGGAACTGGCCAACGTCTCGGCGGCTGCCATCGGCGATATGCTGCACCTGAAGAACTCGGCCACCCACCAGCGTCAGCGCGGCATTCTCGCCGTGGCGCTGAAGATCCTGGGATCGCGCACCCAGGACGAAGTGACATTGTCACAGCTGATCTCAATGCTGGAGAACGACGACGAAGAACTCGTCGAAATGACACAGCGTATGGACCCCAGCGGCAAGCTGCGGCGCGATCTCATCGGTCAGCTCGATGCCTTGCGTCATCGCAACTGGGCGCTGTTTGAAGGCGGTGGCGAGCCACTGTCCATGGAATCCCTGCTCGGGCGTGGGGCCTATGCGCCGCCGGAGAACCGCACCCGCCTGTCTGTGGTCTACACGGGCTTCCTTGGTGACAACGAGAACATCCTGTTCTGGGTGTCCCAGTTCCTCACGGAGGCACTGCGCTTTTGCCAGCGCAACCCGAACGACGAACTCCAGGCGGTGCTGCTGTTCGATGAGGCGGACCTTTACATTCCCGCCAACGGTCGCCCGGCGACGTCTGAGCCGCTCCAGAGCCTTCTCAAGCGCGCGCGCTCTGCCGGCGTCGGCATCGTGCTCGCCACGCAGAGCCCGGGCGACCTCGACTACCGCTCACGCGACCAGATCACGTCCTGGTTCATCGGGCGGGTGCGTGAAGACACGGCGCTGCGCAAGCTGAGGGCTGCGTTTGCGGCAGAGAGCGGGATCGATCCGGTTCAGGTGTTGCCCAACCAGACCGTTGGCGAGTTCCACCTGATCCAGGAGGGCAATGTCACGCCGCTGAAGTCCGCCATGTCGCTGATCAAGGCCGATCAGGTGCCGTTCGATCGGATCGAGCAATTGGCACAGCAAACGCGCGGGCGCGAGACCTCGCAACTCAAGCTGGATATCTGACGGCGCGGCGGCTGAAGTGCCTGGGATGCTCGGTGCGCGCCGCGCCCCTGGCCCCACCGCTTCCGCTTCCCCCCGGCGTGCTTTCCGGGTGGGGTGTCGGTGGTGTGCGCCCAGTGACGTCGATCAGGGCAACCGCAGGCGTTGTTTCGGCATCAGGCGCGCCCCGCCGCGCAGCGAGCCATTTGCAGCGACGATCCGGCGATAATCCGAGCCCTTGCCATAATAGCGGCGCGCGATCTGCCACAACGTCTCGCCAGAGCGCACGATGTGATAGTCGGGACGCCGTTGTGGGGTGATTTCCGCACCGTCGTCGCCGTCACCGCGTGTGTCGTCGCTCTCCCGCCCATTCGGCGCGCGCCCATCGCGCGATCCCACGGGCGTCTGCCGCCGTGATGGCAAGGCCGAAACCGTTGGTGCGGGGTCACCATTAACGCCGGTGCGCTGACGGCGCTGCGGGGCGATAACGCGTCGAGCCAGCGCCTCCACCACCGATCGATCCACGGCCGCTGCCCGCACGGGCAGAATGGCGAAGCGCGGGCGGGCGCGGCGGTGTGGCAGCACGAGCATCCGCGCTGGCGCGGCGGTCACGCGGTTCGCCGTGTCACCGGTGCGCGTTATGGAGACATCGCTGCCGCGCCGGGCGTTCCGGGAGCTGGAGGCGTCTTGCGCCGTGCGGGTGAGACCGGTCCGTGTACCCTGCCATTGGCGCGGGACAGACACATGACCGTCGTCCGGGGTGCGTGCGGCCCATTGGCGGCTGCGTGCTGATGTCGGCGTGGCCGTGCCTGCGCGCGTGGTGCGCCGCGACGGGGATGGCCCCACGATGGCCAGCCCTCCGGTAGAAACACTGCCGCGGTCCGAGCGATCGCGTTGTTCATCGCGGCGCGTGCGACCACGCGTGACCAGGCTGGGCGCCTTGACCGGCCGCACGATCAGATCGGGCCGATCTGTGCCATCTCCCAATGAGGCGGCCGCAGGTTGTGAGAACGCAACGACGTCATCGCGCTGGCCCGGCCCATCCGCGCGACCAAGACCCGCCTCTTCGGTTGATTCCCCATCGAGCGCAGCGAACTGGCGCGTGGATGTGAAGGCACCGACGTTCACCGGTTCTGCCTCATCCACGCCGGCCACATCGTTTGGCAGGCGGCGATTGTCAGAGAACCCGAACGCACCGACACGCCGGACCCGCGCAATCTCGCGTGGCCCGCTGTCGGATGTTGCAGGATCAGCCGAGCCTGCCGGGACTGGCCGATCATCGATGCCCGCAATCGCCGTTGGCCGCGTCGCAGCATTGTCCGGCGCATCGATCTGGTTTTTGTTTGTGTCACCGGGCGCCCCGTCGGCGCGGTCAAGCTCACGATCATCGCCCGGCTCCGCCACATCGCCGGCTTGATCCAGCTGAGCAAAAAACGCGTCGGCCGCAGCCGATGCGCTCGCGCCAATTTCACCAGCGCGCGTCAGCAGTTGGCCTGCACGCTCTGGCGCGGCAAAGCCATCGTGGGGACGCAGCGGCCCGATGTGAACCGGATCGCCTGAGGCAGCACCGTGAGCGGTAGCCACGCGGTCCGGCGATGCGGTCTCAGACACAATCGACCCCGTCGTAGCGTCGACTTCGACCTGTTGGACAGCGTCTGCCTCCGCCACATCGACAGGTGTGGCTGCGGTCTCACCATCAGGCTCCGCTGCCGCGCTGTCAGCATCCAGACCGGGCGCCACATCAAACGCTTCATTCAGGGTCTCAGCCCGGGACGGCGCAGCGCCATCATCGGAACGAGGACCCACACGGCCCGCAGACCCTTGCCCCCGCGCATTCTGGCGCAACGCCAGCAAAGCGACGGGTTGCGCGCGCGGCGCCGCCGTCTGCACTTCCACTGCTCGTGAGGGGACGCTCTTCAACATCGAAGCGCTCAGTGATCGCTGCCCCTCAGGCGTCCCCGTCCTGCTGGCATCGAACGCGCGGGCCAAGGCCACACGACGCAGCGCATCGGCCCGCTTGCGCTCGGCGTCGCCCTGCGGTCCGAGCAGCTGACCTTCAAAAGAGGCCATCCCCACCGTTCCGGCGCCAAGGCCCAGGAACAGAACCGTGACGAGTGTGACAAATCGTGAGCCGGTGATCATGCTCGGACCCATTTTCTGGTGGTCAGTGGTCAACCGCCGCGCCGTCCATCCGTTGCGTTGCTTCAGTGCGGCAACGGCTGCCAGCGCGGACTTTTTGTGCAGCGGCATCAAGCCGAGCTGATGCTCGCCGCCTTGGCGCCTCTCTTCCCACTCAGAACCTTTCCTCGGTCATTCACTTAAACCAACACGTTGAGCTGAAACAGTGCCCACTTCATGCGCATTCCGGTGGCAGGCTGACAGGTTTAACGCGCGCCATTTGTACCTCGGTAAAACGCTTGGACCCCTCAGCTTCCGATCATAAACATATGGGCTTGCAAAACACGGCAGAAGAAGGTGCGCTTAGAAAGCGGCATCGCAACGGCAAAGCTGCAGCAGGTCCACGACAACAAACAACATGAATGGCCGGCAAATTTCCATTATATTTGAGATGCATGGCGATTTATGAACAACCAAAAGCGGCGACCCGCATGGCTGGATTGCGCGCGCCCCATGGCTCAGCCGCCGGCAGCGGGCCTCACCCGCGCTGAGCAGGAGAGCAGCAACTTGAGCGCCGACGGACATTCCGCCTCCGCACAATCAGACGCCGGCGATGCGCTGGCAGCGCCGCAGGGCCGCAAAGCTGGATCGACGCGGCCATCGCGTTGTATTTGCGTCTATTGCGGGTCCTGCCACGGCGATGACCCCGCCTATGTCGAAGCCGCGCGCAGCCTCGGCCAAACCATGGCGCAACGCGGCATTGGGCTGATCTATGGCGGCGGCGATCTCGGGCTCATGGGGACGGTGGCTCACGCTGCCCTCGAAGCGGGCGGTCACGTGACCGGCATCATCCCGGCCTTTCTGCGCCGGCGTGAGAAAATGCTGCATGACCTCTCTGAGCTGATCGTCACGCAGAACATGCACGAACGCAAAATGCTCATGTTCGAGGCCGCCGACGGCTTCATTGCACTGCCGGGCGGCATCGGCACGCTGGAGGAGCTGGTTGAGCAACTGACGTGGGTGCAGTTGGGGCGACACGGCAAGCCGATCGTGGCCGTCAACACGCTTGGGTTCTGGTCACCTTTGACGGCCATGCTTGAGCATATGCGCTCGCACGGCTTCATTCGAGAAACCGATGATGTGGCCCTGCCGTTGATGCCCACACCGCAGGCCGCCGTTGACCATTGCCAGGCCGTGTGGGCCGGAGCGCCGCCCAGGTCGCGCGATCCGGGCGCGGATCATGGCGAGACGGTGCGCGATGTGCACGACGCCGATGCGACAATTAAACGGCGCATGTGAAAAGTGCACGGATCGCGTCCAATCAGGTCACGCGTTCATCAACACGCCGTGGTCTTATGGCACGACAGGCCGGGCGGACGCCGCGTTGAGCACCACGCATGCTCTGGCGCCGCACCAAGGCAGAACATATTAATCGAGGGCGGGAACTGTGCCGGCGCATATGAGTGAACTGCGGCAGCGCGAGCACCAACAGACCAATCTGATGCACACGATCATTCTGGTCGGCGGCATCGGCGGGCTGATGTTGTTGTGCGCCTATCTTCTCAGCGGCTGGTTTGGCGTGGTGCTGACCGCGATGATGGTGGCCATTCTCTGGCTTGCCGCGCCGCGGATCCCTGCAACGGTCATCATGCGGATGTACGGCGCGCGGCCCGTCGACCCGGTGGCAGGTGCGCGCTTGCTGGGGATCGTTCGCGAGCTGTCGCGCCGGGCCGAACTTGATCAGCCGCCGCAGCTCTACGTCATTCCCAGCATGACGTTGAACGCCTTTGCGACGGGAACGGACAGCGGGCCTGCCGTTGCTGTCACCGAGGCGCTGTTGCGCAAACTCAGCCTCAACGAATTGGCTGGCGTTCTCGCTCACGAGGTCAGCCACATCCGCAATAACGATCTGGCGATCATGGGTCTTGCCGACGTCATGAGCCGGGCCACGCAGGTGATGTCCTATTTCGCGGTGTTTCTGCTCATCTGGCATCTTCCCGATGCGCTGGCAGGAACGGCGCGGGTGCCTTGGACGGCCATTGTGCTGCTCTATCTGGCGCCAACCATAACCAGCCTGCTGCAATTGGGGCTGTCGCGGACGCGCGAGTACGACGCAGACCTGGAAGCCGCACTGATCACGGGCGATCCAGCCGGTCTAGCGTCGGCGCTGCAGAAGCTGGAGCGCTACCAGGGCCGCATGTGGGAGGATCTCGTGCTCACGGGCCGGCGCGTGCCGCAACCGAGCCTGCTGCGCACCCATCCTGCAACCGCTGACCGCGTGGCCCGACTACGGGACATCTCGCCCGGCACCATCGCGCAAAGCCGCATCGAGATGAATGAAGGCCCGATGGTGACCATGATCGGGCTCGGCCCGATTGCCATGCGCCCGCGCTACCGGATGCTCGGCGTGTGGTACTGAACGTGGAGCGGGCGCCCCGTGCCCTTGACCAGTGCCGCTCACCCGTGCCGCTGACCGCGGCCGGCGCGCCGGACTGCCACGCCTGCCCCCATCACCCGGATCGGCGCGAACCAGGACAACCCTGTTCAGGCACCAAAACTAAGCCGGGCGTTGGCGTGCCGTGCGCAGACCATCCGCCGTCATGATGGCCAGCGCAAACCAGATGAGGACAAACGTGGCAAGCCGCAGCGGTTCCAGCGGCTCGGCAAAGACGAAGACAGCCACGGCAAAATGCAGCGACGGCACGATGTATTGCATCAGGCCGATGAGCGTCAGCGGCAGGCGCCGCGCCGCTGCGGAAAACAGGATCAGCGGGACCGCTGTCATCGGGCCGGTCAACGCCAGCAAGGCAATCATCCACGGGCCCTGCACGAGCCCGCCGTTGGCATCGGCCTCGCCAGCGCCGGCACTGACGGTCACCAATTCCTGACCGAAGAGCGCAGCGTTGAACCACCAGATCAGCGCAATCGAGATCGGAAGATACAGCAGGTTCTCGATCAACAGACCCGGCGTGGCCGCAACGCTGACCGTCTTGCGCAGGTAGCCGTAGAGCGCAAACGTTCCGGCCAGTGCGACGGAGATCCATGGCACACCGCCGATCGCCCAGGCCTGCAACGCGATGGCTGCCAACGAGAGGACAATGGCCGCCGCCTGTGCCCGGTTGAGCCGCTCGCCCAGGATGATCAGTCCCAGCAGGACGGAAAAAATCGGGTTGATGAAGTACCCGAAACTGACGGCCAGCACCTGCCCCTCGATCGTTGCCCAGACGAACACGCCCCAGTTGACGATGAGGAAGGTCGCGCTGACCGCCAGGGTGCCGAGGGCCCGCCGGTCCGCGAGGCCGGTGCGCACCTCTGCCAGCCGGCCGCGTACGCCCAGGAAGATGGCGACCACCACCACCGACCAGAACCCGCGATGGCCGATGATCTCCAGCGCGTTGACGCTGGCAAGCGCCTTGTAGAACAGGACGCTCAGCCCCCAGAGCGTGTAGGCAAAAAGCGCCATGGCGACGCCGTTGGCCGCTGAGGCGTCTGGCGATGCCACTTGCTCCGCCGCGGTGGCCGGCCGGCCGGTCTTCGGGGGTGGCGTGGACATGCGGCGCGACTTTCCAGCGGGGTGTTGATGCGCATCCGCCTCGGGCCGCATTGCCTGTGGCGAGAGAGCGAAGGACAGGCCAGCACCAGAGAGGGATCCGGTGAACGCATGGGCACCGACCCGATGGCTTGAGCGTTTTCCAGCGACGCAGATCCGCAAAGCGGTACTGGAAAACGCGCCAAAACAACAAGCGAGAGCGGTTGAGGCGAACCGAAGTGCGTCGAAAGCGCTCCAGAACGCGCACCGGTGGATTGGTGCACGCCTGATGGCACGCGTGCTCAGGTTCTGACGTTTGCGTGCATTCGCCATCAGGCGCTTAAGCAAATGTCAGATGCGCCACATCAGTGAGCGGCCGGACCGGGGAGATGTCCAGCAAACAGCGCTGGCTGGCTGAACGGCCCGCGCGCTGAACAGGCCGGCTTACAATCGTTAAACGCTGGCGTTAGCCCTGGTAGACGGGCCATGGCAGACGGGGCAGTCACAGCTTGGACACAGCACGGGCGGTTTGTGCCCGCTGCAGCGTGGCAGACACGGACGCGCGGGCGCTTTCAAACAGGCCCACTGGATGGGGAGAGAAACCATGCGCACCCTGCTTTTGGTGCTCGGACTTGTTTTCGTGGGCGCGGCCATTGTCAACTACGCGACACCCTATGGCACCCTGGTGCGAGACAGGATCGAGGGGTGGGTGACACCGATGATCGCTCCGGAAGCCGCAGAGCCCGCTCCGTCCGCCTCTGCGACCAGAAGCGCCCGGCGCGCAGACCGCGAGGCCGCCCGCGCAGCGCGACGCGAGCGGCTGGAAGGCCTGACACCGGCCGAGCGCCGCGCCCTGCGACGCGAACGCCTGCAACGCGCCGGCAAGGAAGATTATCTCGACGTGCTCAAGCTCGTGATCGACGCGCTGAACCTCGGCGTCGGCCTGATCGGCATATACCTCGCAGCGCGCAGCTTCCGGCGCGGTGCGCGCCAATCGCAATCGTGAGACCCAAGAAGTCGTCCGGCTCAGTTGCAGACGCCGGACAGTCTCTGGCTCTTTATTTTTGCGTTCATCGCGCGCCTCAGGTGCTGCCACCCGAGTTGGCTGAGCCCTCATCGCGATCCTTGCCAGGATTTTCGTTGGGCTCGCCCCACGTTGCCGACTGGCCGGACGTTGTCATGGGCAACGGTGGGGGTGGCGGCGGGCTAGCCGCTTGCGTCCCATTCTGGCCGTTGGCTGCCCAGGTGCTGCCATCCTGCGCCTGGCTCGCTGGCGCGTTGGTGCTCTGCGTGCCGTCGTCAAAAGATGCGTCACCGTTGACGGGCATATCCGCGTCCTCTGCACTCGGCGGCGGAGCAAAGCTGTCGTCCTCGGCGCCCGCGCCGATGAGCGATCGGGTCTGACTGAGGATTGATAGCGTTTCAGGCGAGGGGGCGATGCCGCCCGCGGGCTCAACCTCGGGTTCGTCCTGAGCGTCACCTGAGCCTGACGGCTCGACTGCGTCCTGTGACGCAGGATGCGCCGCCGCGACGCCCTCACCACTGTGCGCTTGATCTTCGACGGGAATGGCGCCGGGCTCAGCGACCGGGGCCTCATGCCACGATGGCTGCGCGTCTGACCCGTCGCCTTGACCGGGCTTGGCGTCATCCGGGACGGCCGTGTCCGTCGGCGCTGTGTCTTGCACTGGCGCCACGGCAGGGACGGATGGCGCCGTCGGGATCAGCGGGGCGGTAAATGCAGCCGACGGTGCGGTGGGCTGAGCCGGTGGGGGCGCAAGGTTGGGGCTGGTCATGCCCGTTACAGGCGGCGCCATGCCATCCGCGGTTGCCGGCGCGGAGGCGGGAGCGCCCATCTGTCCGTGAGATCCTCCGTAAGATCCGTTAGTCGCCTCTGTTGTGCCCCCGGTGGCAGCCGCCGCCAGTGGCCGGCCCATGGTGCTGCTTGGCGCATCCAAAGGCGCGTTGCCGGACGTCGCGGCCGCGATCCGCTCATTCAGCAGCGCCTCCAGCCCGGCGCGCTCTCCCGTCCAGGATCGACGCTCCTGCGCAATGAGGGCCATGCGCGCCAGCATCACATCAACCACGTCCCGGATCGCCCGTCCGGCATCGCCAGGATATTTCGCGGAAAAGGTGCGCATCTGGGGGTCAAAGTCCGCAGCGCGCTGGAGGTAGGCCCGGCGCGGCACTGCGATTGGAAAGCAGCGGTGGGCCGGATCATCGATCAGTCGCTGGTGCCATTGCGCCTCGGACACGCTGGCCTCGTCCTTCTGGTTGACGAGGACGCCCAGCAGATCGGCAAAGCCATGTTTGGTCGAGACGTCGCGGAAGCGCTTGAGAATGTCGAGGCCGCGCACCGCCAGATAGTCAGCCTTCGTGGGCGGCAGGTAGAACGTTGCTTCACGCAGCCAGCATTCGGTCAGCACCGAGAGGCCTGGCGGGCAGTCGATGAGCACGACGTCGAAGTAGTGCGCCGCCTCGGCCAGCAGCGTGCGGATGACGGTGCGCAACTCGGTATGCTTCCGCTCTGCCGAGACCTCGCGCTCAAACAGCGTCAGATTCATGTGGCTCGGCATCAGGAAGATGTTGGCCGCATCGTCCACGTCGGACACCGAAGAGACCACGTGGGATTTCCAGTCCGCGGCAGCATCGGCCAGCACGCGCTGCGCCAGATACTCCACCAGCGTGCGGCGGTCGCGCTCCATCTCCTCCCAACGCGCCATGTCGCACATCATGATGGAGATGCTGGTTTGCGCATCGCTGTCGATCACAAGAACGGTCTTGCCATGGTGGAGCGACAGGGTTTCTGCGAGCGCCATCACCAATGTCGATTTACCGACACCACCTTTGGTGTTCATCACCGCGATCGACTGGCCCATGGGCTTTCCGTTCTCTTTGAGCTGTACAGGCGCACCGATCGCGCGCGTTGAGGCCGGACGCTGCCGCCGCACGGCTGACCCGCGTCACGTCCTTTTGAGGTGCGTGTGCCCGCGTGTGATGACAGGAGCGTGGCGCACCAGCATCTGTGGATAACAAATCCTTAGGCTTGCTGCGGCGCCATGGGGAAAACTCACCAGAATTTCACCTTTTCGTGGCGAAATCACCGTCGGCCGCCCGTTTCGGTCACCCAGGGCAGACAAACGAAGGTTGCGAGCCGGTTAAATTGCGCCAAGATCAAGGCAGAATTCGATCAGCGGCATGTTTCGCTTGCCAACTGTGACATTTTAATGTCGTCTTGGAAAACTGGGAGTGTGTCTGTTGGTTCTTTGGGGTGCGTTATGACCCGCGCAGTGCTTACCGCAGCCATCTGGTCACTGGTGCCTTTGGCGCTGGCCACGGCTGTTTTCATCGTGACCCGTCTTTAGATCAGAGTGCGCAGATCTTACCGGGCTGATTGTGCCGGCTGACCCGGCCCCATGGGCAGGCACCGCTCTCTGCGGCATGAGCCTCAGCCGGTCGTCAAGCCGTCCCGGCACGTCACATTGATCGGGTTCAATTCATCAGTCTGAGCGCCCCGATGATTGCGCGGCCATCAGCTACGCGCCATTGGCCGTCGGCGCACCTGGATCAAAACCGCCCCTCCCACTCTGCATCTTTCACGCGACGCATTTTCAGGGCATGGCTTGGACCTTGGCGGCGTACTGGCCTGGTCCGGCGAGCGTGGCTGAGCAACGCACAACACCCGTCAAGTCGCGCCCGCCAGCACTTGCAAGCGCGCCAGCCCGTAAACGCAAACCCTGAGCTCTGGAGTGGGGCGTGCTGCCACAAGGCTGCTTTTCCGCCGGCGAAGACCTGATGCCGCACGCCGAAGTACTCACGCGGCTTCGGCGTATTGCGCGCACGGTCGCGGGCACAGAGCACGTCGGGCTGCTTGAGGCCGCCGGACGGATCGCGGGGCAAGACGTGATCGCACCGCGACCGGTGCCGAGCACGGCCAATGCGGCCGTCGACGGTTACGCGGTGCGCACGGCGGACCTTTCAGCGGAAACGGGCTCGCCCATACCCCCAATGCGCATTGCTGGACGCGCAACAGCCGGGCGCCCCTTCACCGGTGTGGTGGCGCCGGGGGAGTGCCTGCGCGTGCTCACCGGCGCGCCCGTGCCCGATACGTTCGATTGCGTCTTCATGCAGGAGGACGTCGCGCTCGACGGCGATGAGACCTCGGGCCGGATGACGCCGCCACGGCGCTGGCGTTCCGGGGACAACATTCGCGCCGCCGGGGAGGACCGCCGCGCCGGCGACACGGTGGTTGCAGCGGGCACACTGCTTCGGCCGGTGGAACTGGCGGCGCTTGCCTCGCTGGGGTTCGGCACGGTGGCGGTGCGCGCACCATTGCGCGTCGGCGTTGCGTCAACGGGCAATGAGCTACTGCAGCCCGGCGCGCCGTTTCAGCCGGCCCATGTCTATGATTCTAACGCGCCGCTGCTGCATGGCCTGTTGAGCGCACCCACGTTCACACCCGTCGCCCTCGGCGCGTGGCCCGATGAGGGTGCCGGCGTGCGGGCGCGCCTGGAAGCTGCCTGCGCAACGTGCGACGTGGTGCTCACCAGTGGAGGGGCCAGCGGCAGCGAGGAGGACCACATTGCGCGAGCCCTGGCGGACCTTGGCGAGCGCCATGTGTGGCGCATCGCCGTGAAGCCGGGGCGGCCGCTGCTCTTCGGCCAGGTGGGTGACGCGGTGGTGGTCGGCCTGCCGGGGAACACGGTCGCGGTCCTCGTCTGCTTTCTGATCTACGTCTGGCCGCTGCTGCGTGCCATGGGCGGGGCGCCATGGCCCGAGCCGCAAGCGGTGACGCTGCCCGCGCTGTTTGCTGTCCCGCGCAAAAAACCGGGCCGCCGTGAGTTCTGGCGCGCGCGGCTTGCGACCGGCGTGGTGGAGGGTGCGTCCGTGCTGGGCGTCGAGAAGTTTGCGCGCGATGGGTCAGGCCTGATCTCCGGGCTGACCTTTGCGGATGGTCTCGTCGAGATCGATGAGCAGGTCACCAGCGTTGCGCGGGGCGATCCCGTCCGGTTCTTGCCATATTCCGGCTTTGGGATGGCAGCCCAGCCGACGGTGGCGTCCGCGTGACGGGGCCGCAGCGCGCCGGCGCTCCTCCGGCGCATGCTCAACGGCTAGCGCAAGGCGCCACGCAGGCCGACGCGCCGGGCGTGCAGCAATTTGGCCAAAGTGTGGGTCTAGCGTAAGCCTTCGACATTCATCCGACATTCAGCGCTTCAACGCCTTCTCGCGCCCCTACGACCAAGCCATCGCGCTGCGCGCTCCGGCAGCGGTACCGGTCGCTTCAGGGGCGATCGTCAACAGGCGGTGGACGGCGCGGGAAACAGGCGGGCAGATGCTTTCGGCATTCCGATATTTCGCCATGATTGTGGAGGGCGCGCTGTCGCTGCCCATCCGTCTGGCGCACCTGTTCCTGCAAACCTTCCTGCTCAATCCGCGCATCGGCCCACTGCGCCACGTCTTCACGCTTGGCTTTCTTTATGTGCTGGGAGCCGTGCTGCTGGTTTATGCCGTAGCGCCGCTGCGCGGTGAATTGGGGCGCCAGTGGTATGGCCATGAGCTGCAGTATGACGCGCAACGGTGGCTGGCGACGACGATCTATGACGCCAACGGCAATTTCGCAGGCACGTTCGACGCCCGCCTCGACTCCAAGCGCGACGTCAATTTCACCGGCGACCAGATCGAGTTGGCGGGCACTGATTATGTCGCCAACCCCGATCATAAATCCATTCCCGTGGCACGCGCGCCGGAGCACTTCTGGCGCTGCCTCGTCTACCATGAAGACCGCAACATCGGCACGTGGCTCAATCCGGCCGGCATTGACCTGCTGGGCGTGCTCAAGATCCCCTACACCACCATCACCCGCACCGTCTCGTCGGGCCGCATCCGCTTCGGCGTTGGCGGCTCCACCATCCCGATGCAACTCGCCCGCGTGATGTATAAAACGCCACCCCGCCTGGGGGAGGGCGCATTCGTCAAGATCCGCCGCAAGCTGCTTGAATGGTGGATGGCGCCCGTCATTTATGCCGAACTGACCAAGGGCGGCGATATGGAGCCGCTGAAGGAATGGGCGGCGAACCACCTGTGGCTGGCACAGCGCGGCGCGGGCGATCTGCATGGCGTGGAGGCGACCGCGCGCATCGTCTTTTCCAAGCCCGCCAAGGACCTCTCGGTGGCCGAGCAGTTCGTGCTCGCGGCCGCCGTCAACATGCCGATCATCCTGCTCGATGGCTCACCCGGGCTCAACGCGGCCCGCCTGTCACGTTGGCGGTATGTCGTCGATGTGCGGGCCCGCGCATGCGCATCGCAGTTGGTCACCCAGGCACAGGCCCGCAAGCAGGTGTTTTTTGAGCTGACGGCAATTGCCAACAACCCGCCGGACCCCCGCATCGCACCGGATCTCGCCGACACACTCCAAGTTGCAGCCCCCTCTCAAGCCCGCGCGGCAACCGCCAATCCGGCCATCCGTGCCAACCTCCTGTTGCCGGCAGCACGCTACGGTGTGCGCGCGGAGATGAAGGACGAGTACGGCTATGACTGGCGCAACTATGTGCGCGGCGTGCGCCTGTCGCTCGATGCCGGTGACAACCGGCGCTTTCGCGGACGTGTGATCAAGGCTCTCGCGGCACTGAATAAAAAGTATCAGGATCGGATCGACCCGTCCTACACGCTCGACCCGGCCCAGGCCGACCGCAGCAAACGCCTGCCGGACGTTGTCATCGCCGCGGCCGATGCCGAGGGTCGCATCGTGCGCTACTACGAGGCACGCTCCAACGCGGCCTATTTTGGCTCCGTCATCGCCCGCGATCGTGCCAGCGGGCGCTATGAGATGGGGCGCGAGGTCCGCTCCATCGCCTCGTTGGGCAAGATGATCGCCGCGATCGCCATTGCCAACGGCGGGGGGGCCACGGGCGACACGCGCTATCTTGATCGCTTGGCGCGGGGGCATGGCCGGGAGACGTGCCGAAAAGGCGACGGCTCCATCCAGATGGGCCGGCGCGCGGAGGTGGCGTTCGCCTGTTCACTCAATCCTCCCGTCGAGTGGCGGGCCGCGCGGGCCGGACAAAGGCGCGTGCGTGACGTGATCGACGGGTTCAGCTTCAACATGCCGCCTGATGGTCCCAATGGTGAAAAAACACCGCCCTCGACGGCGGCCGTGCGCGGGTTCGTCACCGGTGCACCGCGCACCGTGCACCACATGGCGTCCGTCATCCTGGCTGCTTTGACAGGCCGCTCAGAAGAGCGCGTCAAACGCCCGACACTGGTGGCAAAATGGGAGCGTTCCGCCGTCGAGACGCGTGACGAAGTGGCGATCTCCCCGTTCGACATTCGGCCAAGCGACGTCATCCGCGCGCAGGGCCACAGCCGCCTGCGCAATTTTCTCTCCGCACCATTGTGCTACCGGCACGGCGGCAAGCCGCACGGCACGCTCAAGAGCCTTGCCAAATGGTGCGCCAGCGAGCGGCGGGACTTGCGGCTGCATTTCGCCAAGACCGGCACGAGCGTGACGCTGGATAAGGATGCCACCGTCGACACCTGGGTTGCAGGCGGGCTGCAGTTCACCAACGGCAAGGCCTATTCCTACGTGGTGGTCGTTGGCACGGGCAACGGCCGGCGGTCGTGGGCCCGTCGGCTGCACTCCAGCCAGGTGGCCGCGCCGTTGCTTGGCGTGCTGCTGGAGGACCTGGAGGCCGATGCCAAGCGCACCGCCGCAGTGGCGAGGGCCGGCACCCGCGAGGGTGGGTGAGGGCGGCAAGACGTGACAGTTCGCCAAGCCTGGAGGCGAGCGACGCTGCACGGCCACATGGCGCGAGGCGCAAGGCCCAAGGCGTAAGCCGCAAAAAGGCCACCCCAATTTAATTATGCGAAGTTGCCTCTGCGTCACGCTGTCTGAGCGCCCTCGCCAACCGCTTTCAATAGGGGCCGGCGCCATATCCCCGGTCACGCCGCCCGCCCCGTTCAGGCGCCATTCAGCTTTCCAATTTCCAGCCCATAGCAGCGTTTCCAACGGATGTGGACGGTGCCTTGCATCCGCATCTTCACCGCCGAAGCGTCACAATCCAGCCACCTTGGGCGCCGAAGACCGCCAATGAAAACTGTGACATGTTCGCATCGATCAAGTTCAATTTGAGTTCATGGACGCCGCTCTAGAGGGCTGCGGCGCCCGCTGAACCGGAAGGCGGCAGTGCTCGGTTTCGCCGATCATACGGGCGGGCCGGCAGCCTTCAAACAGCGCGCCGGGAATGGCGCGCGGCGAACGGCGCGCGGGCGATCACATGCGGGAGAGGTGAAGGCGACATGGTCTTCGGTGGCGTAAGGAACGCGGAGTTTGCCGGCGGACAACCGCGCCGGGGCGAACCGAACGGGTGGGATGCCTGGAAGCCCGCGCCACGCCCGTTCGACTGGAAAAAAGCGCTGCTGTTGGTTGGCCTCGGCACGCTGTCCTGGATCTCCACCTACACCGGCATGCTGGAGCTGATCAAAGCCAACATGGGCGAGGTGGGCCTGACCATCGAGATCGCCATCGGCTTTGCGGTCGCCATGCTGATGCTCATGATCGTCTGGTTGCTGGACCGGCTGTTCGATCGCATTCCCTTCAGCGTGCGCGCGCTGTTCCTGTTCGGATATATCTTCCTCACCGTCATTTCGATCGGCTTCGGCTTCGGGTTCTACTGGAAGTATCTTGAATCGCGCAGCGAGGCGTCGCGCTCTGCCGAGGCGGCCGTGACCCAGGTGCAAACCTCGCTGCAGGGCGCCCAGGCGCGGCTGGAGCAATTGCAGTCCACGCTTGCGTCGCTGACGACCATTTCCCAGAAGAAGGCCCTGGCGGAGCGCGAATTGGGCAACTCCTGCCCGAACTCGCGGCCCGGAGACGGCCCACGCCGGCGCTTGCGCGATGCCGACGCGGCACGGTTCAATTTCGCTGCCAATTTCGTCTCCACACGCGCCACTGCGGTCAAGCAGGACATCGCGAACCTCAACACCTCGCTCGCCAAGGTCGTGAGCCAGGACAAGAGCACGTTCGATGCGGTCGACGGGACGCGCAATAATTTCCTGCGCAGTCTCTCGCGCCAACTCGACATGAGCGTATCGCGCTTCAACGCGTTCCGCAGCGATCCACAGTTGCAGATTTTCCGGGGTGAGTTTGCCGACCGCTCCGAGAAGACCATCTTCCCCAACGGTGCCGGCGGCACGTTCTCCTGCCCCGACGTCGAACTGCAGACGGCGCTGCGCGGCGTTGTGAAGGCCATCGACCTGCTGCCCGAGCTTGAAAAGCCGGAAGTCAAAGCCGTTGAGGGGTCGGAGGCGATCATCGAGGCCTTCCGCCGCCTGACGACAACGCTGCAGGGCGCTGTGCAATTCGAACTGCCGCCAAGCCCTGAAGAGTTGCGGGCGTTGCGCCAGAAGGCGATCGCCAGCCTCAACGACAACGCCAGCCAGCGCCGCGTGCTCGCCATGGAGCCCGGACTGGGTGACAGGGATTATATTCCCCTCTTCATTGCGATCTTCGTTGACTTCTGCCTGCTGCTTGTCTCCGTCAGCCGCCCCATGAACGGCTTCCAGTGGCTCGACCACCGTATGGGCGAGGCACAAGAGTGGCCCGTGATCAAGATACTCGGCCGTTTCAGGGACATCCATCAGGACGAAGAAATCCGCCAGGTGTTCGACGTCTTCCGCCATGTCGTGTTCGATTGGCGCGGCGTCTATTACGCGGCCATTCCGCTGAACGGCACCGACCCGACCTTCGACCGCCACAACCAGAAGGAACTGGCGATCCAGGCGCAGCTTCTGATGAACCTTTTCACGTCGTTCGAGAACGAGGGCGTCTTCACCCGCACGCCGATCTCGTTCTTCACCAACGGGTTCATCCAGAAAAAACTCCGCGAGCAGGGATCGAAATTCTGCGAGGCCGAGGCATTCCGCATTTATCGCTTCCGCAAGGACATGTGGCAGGACTGGATGCTGAGCGCCATGATGGGTGCTGCGCGCCGGGTTGAGGCCACCAAGCAGAAGCAGGCCCTTGAGGGTGAACTGTTCGGGACTGCCGACCTGAGCCTGCCGGATGGGCGGGAGACATCGCCCGACGTACGCGATGCAGCCCACCCGTATGGACCGGGCGAAGATGCGCTCCGCAATGCGATGGACGCCGTCGAACTCAGCATTGATCCCGATCGCGCACCTGAAGGCGTGTCCGTCGCGGCGGGCGAGCCTGCAGCGGGCGAACGAGACGACGACGACACGGCACAAGACGCGGGCACCGACACGGACGAAGCGGCCGCGTCGATCGCTGGGGAGCCCGTTGTGCGTGGCGCGATGAGCGACGATGCAGAGACCATCACGCGCGAAGATCTGACAGCCGCGGTGCAGGTGGCCGTCGCCGAGGCGGTGGCCGCAACCATCAAGTCGATGAAGGCGGAGTTCGCGGAGCAAGACGGCCGCGACGCGCAGGGCAGCGAGACCCGGGAGCCTGGATCAAAGCAGGCGGGCGCGCCCTTCAACGCGCCTTGCATGGCGGTCGACGGTGAAAGCGGGTCAGGCCTTGGCCACGAGGCCGACTGTGGCCAGGACCAGGGACACGGGATCGGCCACGGACTGGGGCAGGGCGCATCGGTGCACCAGCTTTTCCCTGGCAACGGACCCGCAAACGCGCCGTCGCGCGCTGACCCGCACGTCGCAGCGTCGGCCTCAGCCATCGGCGGCCCGGCCATGCACTACGGCGCTGCGGTCGCCTATGCTGTCGATGCGTCGCCCGTGACATTTGACGCCACCGGCATGGCGTTTGAGGGCAGCGCCGCTGCGACGCAGGCCGACGAGACCAACGCCGCGCGCACGACCGACGCGTTGACCGCCACCGGCGCGGCGAGACCTGCGCCCGGCCAACCGTCCCCGCGGCTGTATGTGGCCAACGACATCGCCGAGCCGACGCTTGCGTTTGCCCCCGTGTCGTCGTCTGCCGCAAGCACGCCGACCGCCACTGACGGGCGCGGTGCGAATGCCGGCACGCCGTCCGTATTTGATCTCCCGCCCCCGCCACCAGCAGCGTCGGCGCCAGTCAAAGGCTTTGAGGCACCGACAGCACCTGCCGCGCCGCTCGATGGCCGCGATGAGGATCGCACCGCGCGCCTGCGCAGCCGCCTTGCAGCGCACCTTGCACCTCCGTCTGACCAGGACGCCGGCCCGGGGAGCACGCTGCCCGCACTTGAGGCGGACGTCGCGGAACCGGTCGCCGATCCGGTTTGGGTCAACGCCAGCGCCATCGCCTTGGAGGCACCCGAGCCAAACGCCCCGGCGATCGATCTGGATGCTGACGCCGTCGACGCCCTGCCGGGCGAACACGAAAACCGGGCGGCCCGCGACGACATCCACGCCCTCACGTTTGAGCCGGATGCCAGCCTGCCCGGCACGCAGGACATCCCTGAGAACGGCCCTCACGTGGTTGGCGCACCCGGTCAAATGCCGTCGACCGCCGTCCAGCGCCCGCCGGTGGCTGCGCCACTGGACCTGCACTGGCCGACACCCGCGACGGACCACCGCGAGCCGATCGATGCCGTGCCCGAACTGGAGTTCCCCGTGATCGATGAGGACGCCGTTTCCGCAGACCCGAATGAGCCGGCCATCTTTGCCCGCAACATCGCCGAGCGCTTCGGCGCATCGACCCGATCCCTGAAGGATGGCGGCGCGGGGTGATGCGCGCTGCAGCCCTTCGCCAATGGGTAAGGGCAGAACGCGCACCGCACGTCTGGACGTGTCATTTTCAACTTTCGATCAGTTTACCCCCTGATCCGTCGCATTCGGCGACACCACGAAAAGCTTCGTTAACCTGCCCGGGATACCTCTGGGCGTGAAGACAGGACGCTGGAGCGGTTGGTTTTGTGTGCTCCCCACAAGCTCAAGGACAGGCACATGGCACCGGTTGCGCCTTCTCGTCGCCAGGAAGTGGTGAAGCACTCCGAAAAGCAGGCCCGTCTGGACCAATTCATCGGGTTCTATCTCGACCGCCTGCTGGCGGATTGGGCGGATCGTGACGACTGCCACGTGGTGACGGCCGTCGCGCGGTCAGCGGAATCGCC
>CAZGNQ010000005.1:29428-30621 GCA_964527285.1 uncultured Hyphomicrobiales bacterium
GTCGAGGTTTACGACCCCTGCTGCCCCGCCACGGCCGCCCAAAGCACCCGTGCGTTTCGCGCCCTGATGGCCCGCGCCAACACCATCCCCATGCGCACCGGACGCTCCTCAACGGGCGCCGCCAACATGGCGCAAAGCGGGCCGGATGCCCGCGCAGGCAACGCCGGGCCCGCCACCTTGTCCGGCGCGGCCAACGCCACTCGCGATGGCGCCTTGATCCTGACGCGCCATTAGCGTTGGCCCGGCTCAGGTGGAAGCACCTGGAGCGAACGGTGAGCGGCAAAACAGCGACCGATCGATTGTCCGGCGTGCGAACCTGAGCCGGACAAGCGTGCGCGCCTGATGCGCGACCTGGCGCCAATACGCCGTTCAGATGCGCCATACTCGGACACACCTTCACGACAATTACCGCTTCTCCACGCCAACACGCGCAGATCGCATTCCGGCCCGCGTTTTGCCGTTGACGCGGCGCCGGTTTGAGCAACAGTCGCTTCGCGCATCGGACAACACGCCGCAGTCTGGCCGGCCGGTGCCGCACTGGCTTTCCCGCACGGACATTTCGGGCGGTTGGGTTTGGCTGGCCCTCTTCGGGTCTTTGGAGACACTCGCATGCGCGTTATCGCAACCGGCGCAGCTTTGCTTGCACACTCATTCGCATCCCGTTTTCCCACCCATCACATGACGCTGAACCGCCGGCTTGGGCTTTGCCCGACCACGGCCGTGGCGTTCGGACTGACCGTCGCGATGGGCTCGACGTTCGCCGCCGTGGATGGCCGCGCGGCCACCATCACCAACGTGGACACACGCGCCCACAAGATCATCATCATCGAAGGAGACGAGGCTGAAGAGCTGGAACTGGGCATTGACGAGCAGGTGGTTGATGCCTGCCCGGAGGGGTGCGTCCTCCAGCTTGAAGCCAACGATGACGAGGAGTTTGAGCTGACGGCCACCGACAGCGTCGTGATCGAGGACAACTCGCTGTTCTACGAGACCGATGCCGACGAAGCACTGGAGAGCACGCCGGACGCCACCCCGGCCGAGTGATCCGCCAGGTGCGCCGCTGCGCTGCGCGTTTTTGTTTTTCGCGGCAAAGCCGCGGGCGCCAGTCGGCGCCTACGCTGCGCTGCGCTTTTTTGTTTTTCGGCGCAAAGCGCCGGCGCGTTGTCACGCGCTACGCTACGCTGCTGAAGTGG
>CAZGNQ010000006.1:0-8575 GCA_964527285.1 uncultured Hyphomicrobiales bacterium
CCCCGGTCAATAACCGCAAAGACGGCGGAGGGGGAGGTCATCCCCCTCTTCCACGCGCCGGATTTGAGATCGGTGCGTCTCGTCGATTTTTCTCCGCTTCCATCAGGTCACCCCGCCGGGAGACCGGTCGACGGGCTTCACCAACCTGGCAAACCATACCTAAGACGGGCGTGTTTTTTTCGCCGCTCTGGTGGTCATATGGTTGGACCAAGCGCGCCGCGCGGTTGACCGCCAGCCGACATGAGGCTGCCATTCATGGAGCCTTGGCTGAGCGTTCCGAAAGCGGCAGCCTGCGGTGCCATCCAAAGACGGGCGGCCAAGGCAGTGCGCCACGAGAGGACGCTCGATTTGCGATCTTTCATTTTAGACAGTTCAGGACGTCCATGACCGACACGACATTCGATGCCGGCCTTGCGGAGCAGAACGCATCATTTCGCAGCACCTCAGGCACCACAGCCGCCCGCCTGTTCGCCTGGCTCGTCGTGACAGCCACGTTCGCATTCGTCATCAATAATTACTTGACGCACTGGCAGGAGTGGCCGGGCATATTTGCCATCTTCGGCAATTCCGATGATGTGGCGCTCGGCTTGGTTCAGGGCCTGATCTTCGTTGCCATCATGGCCGTCGGCGCGATCTACGTGCTGCGCTCTGCATCCACCAGCCTGCGGACGGACGCCGAAAAGCTCCACAACATCACATGCTTTATCATCCGTGCCGCGTTCTGGTCGGTGTTCCTGGTCGGTCTCGTGGACATGGTGATTTCCTTCCTGCGCGTGGAAGGTCTGCTTGAGGCTGTCGTGGGTCCTGAGCTGACAACCGAATTGGGGCGCCCACTGTTCCGGGGGCCTTATGTGCACATGCCGCTGATCGCGCTTTCGGTGGTCATCGCGGTCTTTTCGCGGTCCATCGCCTTTCCCTGGCTGGCGCTCCTGGTCGTCATCGCTGAGCTCATGATCGTGATCTCGCGCTTTATCTTTTCCTATGAGCAGGCGTTCATGGGGGATCTGGTGCGCTTCTGGTACGCGGCGCTGTTCCTCTTCGCTTCGGCTTACACCCTTTATGACGACGGACACGTGCGTGTGGACGTCGCCTACGCAGGCCTGTCCGACAATGCCAAGGGGCTGGTGAACGCCATCGGCGCCGTCGTTCTCGGCATGGCGCTGTGCACGGTGGTCATCACGCTCGGCATGTGGACCAAATCGAGCATCATCAACAGTGCGATCCTCAGCTTCGAGGTCACACAGGCCGGCTTCGGTATGTATGTGAAATACCTCATGGCCGCTTTTCTCGGCGTTTTCGCAGTTTCCATGATGGTGGAATTCGCCAGCACCTTCCTCACGGGCATCGCGGACTACCGTGGCGATCCCGGCGCGCGCGAACGCACGGGCGAGGCTGCCGCCCACTGACCGCGCTGCCCCGTTGGCGTGCCGCATCTGGCGGCGGGCCTTCCAATCCCTGACGCCCCTTCCGGCCCGCCTTCGAGCCTTCACCACCCGCCCCGCCATCGACCAGGACCCGAGTACACCGCCATGGAGCTGCTTTTTCTCGCAATCCTCGTTCTGACGATGATGGCCGCACTGGGATCGGGCTATCCGGTGGCGTTCGCGCTGCCCGGCTCGGCCATCATCACGATCGGCCTGGCGGCACTGAGCGGTTATCTCTTCGCCGATAACGTGGATGCCTACTTCGCCCAGGGCGGCCCGCTGGAGTGGCTCTCCTCAGGGGTCACGAACTTCCGCGGTATCTATTGGGAGGTGGAGCGCGACACGCTGATCGCGATCCCACTGTTCGTTTTCATGGGCATTATGCTCCAGCGCTCCAAGATCGCAGAAGATCTGCTGGTCGCGATGGCGCAGCTGTTCGGTCCCTTGCCGGGCGGCCTGGGCATCTCCGTCGTGTTTGTTGGTGCACTGCTTGCCGCGACCACCGGCATCGTCGGCGCGACCGTGGTGGCGATGGGCTTGATCTCCCTGCCGGCCATGATGCGCAACAATTACGCGAACGAACTGTCCACGGGCACGATCGCTGCGTCCGGCACCCTGGGCCAGATCATCCCGCCGTCAATCGTCCTCATCATCCTGGCCGACCAGTTGGCCAGCGCGGTCGATCAGGCGAGCACGGCCCGCAAGGAGCTCTACAAGGAGAATACCGGCGATCTGGTGATGCCGTCGCAGTTCGACGTCTCGTCCACCAGTGCGGGTGAGATGTTCCTCGGTGCGCTGATCCCAGGGCTGATCCTGGTCGGGCTCTATATGCTCTACATCTTCACGTTCGCGCTGTTGCGGCCGCACCTGGCGCCGGCGGTGCCCTACGATGGCCGCTATGATGCACGGTTCTTCGGCCGCGTGGCGCTCACGCTGATCCCGCCGCTGGCACTCATCCTGATTGTGCTGGGTTCGATCCTCGCCGGCGTTGCGACCGTGAACCAGGCCGGCGCCATCGGTGCAGCCGGCGCGCTCATCATGGCCGGCTACCGTCTTTATGAGGGGCGACCCGGCGCATTCACGCCCGCCATCATCGGGCTCGTCGCGATCATCGTCATCTTCGCGGTCAGCCAGATCAACCCGGTCAACATCAAGAACCTTGACGGGCCCGATGACCAGATGTGGCTGATGATCTCGATCGGCGCAGTGGCCGCGCTGGTGTTGTCGCTGATCTGGTCGGGTTACCGCGCGCTGGTGGTGGACGACACCCTGCGCGGGGTGATGATCGAGACTGCTAAGACGACGTCGCTCGTGTTCATCATTCTGTTGGGTGCGGCCATGCTGACGTCGGCCTTCCGTGCCTTCGGCGGCGAAGAGCTGGTGAAGGAGTTCCTCACAGGTCTGCCAGGCGGGTTCTGGGCACAGTTCTTCACGGTCATGGCCGTGATCTTCCTGCTCGGCTTCTTCCTGGACTTCATCGAGATCGCCGTGGTGGTGGTGCCGATCGTGGCGCCGATCCTGCTTGCCGATCCGTCGGCCAACGTGACTGCGGTCTGGCTGGGCGTCATGATCGGCCTCAACATCCAGACATCGTTCCTCACGCCGCCGTTCGGCTTTGCCCTGTTTTATCTGCGCGGGGTAGCGCCCGCTGCGGTGCGCACGCTGCAGATGTACAAGGGCGTGGTCGTCTTTATTGCGCTGCAGCTCGTTGCACTCGTGATCGTCGCGCAGTTCCCGGCGCTGGTGAATTATCTGCCCAATCGCAGCTCATTGACGGGCGACACGGCACCGCCGCCGGTCAACCCGCGTCTGCAGGCGTGCGTCGAGGAGTATAAGTTCCGCACCTATGCGGCTGAAGGCCCGGCGATTCGCGCGGCCATCACCCAGGCTGAGGCGCTCGACCTCTCCGATCTGCCGAACAAGATGCAGCGGGACTTCAAGGAGGCTATGGCCGACGCCGGCAAAACGTTCGAGCTGGTCGATGCCGTCAACGCGGCCGAGGCGGCCATTGCTGCCGCCGCGCCGGACTACGAGCCGCTGCACAGGCAGGTCCGCCGCATCCAGCGCGACATCCGCCGTGACGAGGAGCACATCCGCGAGCTTGAGGCGCGGGCCGGACGCGCGCGGCGCCAGGGCGGCGACACAATCGCCTTTGAACAAGAGCTCAATGCGTTGCGCGCCGAGGTGGAGGAGCTGAAGGCCCAGATCCCCGCCAGCTGGGAGGAGAAACGCGCCGAGTTCGTCAAGCTGCGCCGCGCCGAGCAGAACGCCCGTCGTGCCTATCAGCGCAACGTCGATGGCGCCTATGAAGAGATCCGCGAGGTCGCCCAGACATTGGCCACCGTGGATCAACTCAAGGCGCTGACCGATGAGGTTGCCGGCCTCAGGGCAGTGATCGAGACAAAAGAGTTCGAGCCGGCACAAGATGACATTTCGCAAGTGCGTTCGCTGTTCAGCGATATACCCGGCACGCGTGATGTCAGCCGCAGTCTCAGCCGGGCCCGGCGTGGGCTGCGTGGCCGCTCGCCAAGCCGCGAGAAAGCGCTTGAGGAACTTGAAAAGGCCCAGCAGGCGTTGGCTGAGGAGATCGCTTGGCGTACGAAAGCCGGTGCGAGTGCTGGCACGGGCATCGCGAACCTTGAGGCCGCGCTGCGCGATAACATCGGTCTGCGCAAGCAGCCGAAACTGCCCTATGACATTGCGCTCGAGGTGGCGTCCTGCAACGCAGTGCACCGCGATCTGACGCTTAACTTCTGAGGCACGGCCCATGACCAATGGCACAAAGGTCGAGCCAGACACGTCGGCGGCACCGCAATCGCCCGCCGACGCGCAGGCGGATGCCTTGCCGCCCGAGTTTGACCGCCTGATCGAGCAAGTGAAGGCCGAGGACGAGGCGGCGCAACGCGCATCGCTCAGTTCCTGGGACAGCTTCCTCGCCTGGCTCGGCCAGTCCGGCAACGTTGGCCTTCTCAACACGGCCCATCAGTACGGGCCGGCACTGCTTGAGATGGTCAAGCGCATCGTCGGCGTATGACCCGGCCGCCTGCCGGGCGTGGGCCGGCCAAAGACGCGCCAGATGCGCCCGAACTTCCGCGCGAGATGGTGGACGCCATCGTTATGCGCGTCGAGACGGCCTTTCGCGAGGCTGTGCCGACCATTGGCGTCATCGGACTATCCGGCGTTGGAAAATCCAGCACCATCAACGCCATGTTCGGCACCAATCGGAAGGTGTCGGCCACCACGCGCGGTACCTACGAGTTCCGCTCCTCGACCTTCTCGCGCACGAGCGAACGCCTTGAGGGGGTGTCGGTCACCTGCGCGCTGCGCGTCTACGATGCGCCAGGCCTCGGCGAGGACGTTGATCTTGATGACAATTATCTGGACCGCTACCGAAAGTATCTGAAGCGCTGCGATATCGTGCTGTGGATCCTGGCGGCCCGAAACCGAGCACTTGCGCTCGACCAGCATTATCTGGAGCGCCTTGCGAACGTGCTGCCGCACCTCGTGATCGGCGTGAACCAGTGTGATCTGGTGGAGCCGCTTGACTGGGATGAGCGCCTCAATTTGCCGTCGCGCGCGCAGGAGGCGGCGATCGCCGAGATCGTTGAGGACCGTCAGGCAAAGCTCGCGCGGTTTGCGCCCAACGAGCCGGAGTGCGTTGGCTACTGTGCCCGGCGGTATTACAACCTGCAGCGGCTGTATCTCGCTTGCCTCAACGCCGCGCCAGCGGACCGGCGCTGGATGTTTGAGATGCTCAAGTCATTCTCGACGTACGACTGGCTGGCTGGTGCGAGCGGCCTGACCGCCAAACAACGCGCCATGGTCGCTGAGCGCTACATCACTGCGGACAAGCCCGTGCCCCTCAGCCGCTTCGCGGACGCGGCCGGCGCAACGCGGTAGAACGAGGTGTTCCACCGGCTTTGCTCCTCAAACGGGCCGGCGGTGGCGGGACGGTGGAAGGGACACAGCCGCGGGCGTCAGCGTCCTGCGTTCCCACTCCCGCTTGCGTTCGGCCGCCGGCTACTGCTTGGCGACAAAGGCCTGGCTGACGTCGGCCTGCAGCAGACCGGCACCGCAGCCGTTGGGGCACTGGGCCTGGGTGCGCGGCAGGGCAAGTGCCTTCAACTCGCGCTCGATGGCGTCCGGACCGAGGCGCGGGTTGCGCGACTTGAGCAGGGCCGCCGCTGCCGCCACGACCGGCGACGCCATGGATGTCCCGTTCAGCAGACCGTAGGAGCCGCGCACGGTGCTGAGAATGCCGTCGGGCAGATCATCGCCGTTGTCATCGCGTGCCGTATCACCGCCCGGCGCCATGATGTCGAGCGTGGCGCCGTAGTTGGAGTAGCCGGTCATCACACCGCGCGCGTCATTGGCGCCAACGGAGATGACACCGCGGCACGAGGCAACCGAGCTCATCTTGACATCGACACCATCGTTGCCCGCTGCCGCAACCACCGTCACGCCCCGGGCGCGCACGGTATCGACCACCAATTGCACATCGCCAAGGCAGCCCGTCTGGGAGATGGACCCAAGGCTGAGGTTGACGATATCGGCTGGGGTCTCGTTGCGTGGCACACCCGGGATATCGATGCCCGCCGCCCACAAAACGCCCTGCAGAATGTCGGAGAAGGCGCCGCTGCCGCAGGTGTTGAGCACTCGCACGGGCAGGATGCGCACGGCCCAGGCACCGCCGGAGAGGCCAACGCCGTTGTCGGAGCGCACAGCGCCCGCAATGCCTGCCACGTGCGTGCCATGGAAGCTCGGCGGCACGTCCCCAGGGCATGCGCGGCTGCGCTCGGCGAGCGTGGGCTCGTCGACATTGTCATCCCGGCCCGGCGCACCGTCGTTCGCGAACTCTACGGCGGCGGAGACAAAATCGTAACCGCGCAACACCCGCGCGCCGTAGTCGATGTCAGGGTGCCCTTGAGCGAGCCCGGTATCAACAACGGCCAGTGTAACCCGTTGAGAGCCGGTTGATTTGGCCCAAGCGGTTGGGAAATTGCTCGCGCCCGCACTGGTGCGCGTCTCCGCGGTAATGCCCGGCGTTGATTTTGTCGTGGGTGCGTACGCGTGGTAATGCCACTGAAAGCCATACAAGCGGTCGCGCGGCACACGCCCTGCGGCGGGTGGCGTCGCGGCAGGCTTTGCTGGGAAGAGCCCCGTCAAATCGCGATCAAAGCTGCCACCATCATCTCCGCTGGCGTTGTTCGCATTCCCGCTCAGGTCGCGATCCTGTGCTGCACGGCCCGATCGGGCGTTCGAGGGCTGTTCGGTTTCATCCTCGCCCTGGATGATCCGGTTGAGGTCGAATTGTGTGGTGAGGATGTAATCGCGGCGCACAGAAAGAATGCCCGGCCGGCCCTCCAGGCGCGACAGCACCTTGGTGCTGGCCAGCTCCGCCACCTGCGGATCGTTTTCCGCAATGATCGCGTTGATCGGGTCACCTGACGCGGCTGAACTGCCGTCCTGGGCATTGGCCCCCGCGCTCACGTTGCGCGCATCGACAATGGCAAGCCCCGGGATGATCTGCTGGACCGTCGCATCGACGGTGCCGTTGGCCGCCTCGGGCTGGTCGGCGATGATTGCGTTGATCGCGCCGGCCACGTCGGTCGATGGCGCAAACCGCACGATCAGCCGATCGCGCACGAACTGGCGCGGTGCTTCTTCGGCCTGGCGTGGCGGCGTTGCTGCGGTGCTTGGTGTGGGCAGGCTGTCCGGGATGGTGATCGGCAGGTCGTTTTCAGGGCGCAGCAGCACGCGGTAGCCGGGATTGGGGGCCACTTCCTCCCGCGCTGCGCCAGTGTCCTGCGCAAGCGCCACCGTCGGCAGCGTCAGACCCGCCATCAGAGCAGCGGCGAGGGTCCTGTTGACGGACACCGCGCCGGCAGCGCGGCGCGCAGACGTGGACATGTTCTTGGTCATGGGGTTGGGCCTCTCTTTACCGATCCTGCGGGGCCGCTTGCCCGCCCCCGGGCGTGTCAAAGTGTTCTCAAAGTCTGCTCGACGTCTTTACCCAACGATGGGCCACGCGCGGTCCGGCCATAAGAGCGTCGATGGCGCGCCAACCGCCGGCTTGGCGTCAAGGTTTGCGTTTCAGGAAGCGGCTCTCACCGCCAGCGGCCTGCGGAACAAGCGTGCTGCCGTCGCCGGCGTCCCCGCTTTGGGCGCCCGCCGCGCCATTGCTGCTCCAGGCGCCCGGCGCGTCAGCGTTGCCGCGCTCGCGCGCCACAATCAGCCCGACGACGACGCGTCGATTGATGGCCGAACGCGGGTTCGAGGGATCGGCCAGCCGGTCTTCACCGAAGCCGGCGGCCAGCAGTTGGCCACGGCTCACCCCCTGCTCGCTGACCAGATACCGGCGGGCCGAGCGCGCACGGCGCTCAGACAGCCTCTGATTGTACTCGCGCGAGCCCTTTGTGTCGGTGTGCCCGGTCAACAGATATTCCGACCGGCGCAGCTCCGGCGAACGCAGAGCCTGGCCCAGCAGACGCAGCTCCTTTCGGGCCGAACGCGTCAGGCGCGCGCTGTTGTATTCAAACTGGATCTGGAAGCTGACCTGACGGTCGTAATCGACCCAGACGGTCCACGAGCCGCCATCGGGATCCGGCACAACGATGCGGCGCACGGACGGACGGTTGCGTGGGTCCTCGCCACCCGGCCGCGTGCCCCGGCCGGCTTCCGGCTGGCTCGGCGGGCTGAAGGGGCGCAGGTCGTTGATGATTGCGTTAATGCGTTGGGTCTCGGCGTCTCCCTGCGCCGCAGCGGGCGTGGAGGCCAGCGCCATGAGACCGGGCACCAGAAGCAGACCGCCCACCGCGCCGCCAACGAACGCGCGCCGTGACAGGGGTGTTGATCGCGGCGCGTCAATCGTCGCCTCATCACGCATGCCTGAGCCGTTTTCCGTACGTCCGTTCTGCATCGTCATGGGCCTGTCTTTCTTCCTGGAGCGTAGAACGCGGCGCTGTGCGGTTCGTTTGCGGGGCGAGCGCCGCGTGCCGCGCGCGAGCCGTTTGTTAAATGTGCCGCCGGAGGCGGCGGTCTCAATCAGTGAACTGGAAGGTCCAGACCGCTTTCGTCTGGTGTTCACGGGGTGCCGCATTGCTTTGGGCTGCCGCAGCGCACGGTGGACGGGCGATTTCCCCCCTCAGCCG
>CAZGNQ010000006.1:8675-19339 GCA_964527285.1 uncultured Hyphomicrobiales bacterium
GCGCCGCCCGCTTCAAAGCCGGGCATCGGGTCGCTGAGGCCCAGAGCCGCGAAGGGGTCGTTGGTTCGGCGCGTCGTGGTTCCGCTCGTGCGGTCCGCATTCACGGCTCCGGCGACCGGTCGGCTTTGTGCCGGTGGCGCACCCGTTCCAGGCCCCGATGACAGCCGTGCGAGCGTCTGGCTTTCGCGCAGGAGATCGGCCGTTTCACTCGCCCGATTGAAGCTGTCGGGATCGGTTTTCAGCAGGCCGCCGGAGTGATGCAAACCCACAGCCTGAAGCCGCGCATTGAAGATGATGGCGCCCGATGATCCCGGCAGCGTGTCGCACACATGGCGCAACGTGGCCTCCTGCGGCGTGTGGCTTCTCGCGGCTCGGCAGCGAAACTGCGTCATCATTTGGATCTGCCCGGCCGGGTGGTGCACGATCACGAGCCGCTCGTTGGGGTTCACCTCGCTTGGCGCCAGCGCCAGGGGCGTCACACCATCCGGGATCGCGCCGCGCACACGCACAAGCGCGTAGTCGAGCCGCGCATCGGCCTCGAACGGCACCGCGTCCAGCACGACACGCTGCGCACCCTGGGCGTCGTTGCTTGTGTAGAAAAACAGGATCGAGGCCTTGAGCACCTGCGTCGACGTCGCTGCGCCGGCTGCCGGGAGGCAGTGGTGGTTGGTCATCACCACGTCAGGCGCGACCAGCGTGCCGGTGCATGTGTAGCCGCCTTCCTTGCCATCCTTGCGGGCAAGCACATCAATTCGCCCGATGGCCTGGGCCGCCTCGCGCAGCGGATCGCTCAGCGGCAACTGGCCCATGGGCTCAAACGTGTTGCCACGCGCGATGGCGGCGCTGGCGCCGCCGAGGCTTTCATTCAACAACAGAACATCTTTGCCGTAGTCCTGGGCGGAAAAGCTGAAGGTCTGAGCGCTGGCGGTCTCAAGACCGGCCGCGATGCCCAGACCGGCGACAGCCATCCTGAGCGGCGTCAATTTCCGGAACATTGGTCGTTGCTCCTGTCGGGTCTTTGGCGGTGACTGCCCGTTTCAAGTTGGGCGGTTTGTCGCATCTATCGCATCGGTTTTGTCTTGACGGTCGGCTTCCCCTCGCAGGGGGGTGAGGGGCCCGGTGCCACCCATCGGTGATTGCGCCGCCCACGGATGAAACCATCATAGCGAGATCGTCACGGTTTGAAACGCAGCGTGGCGGAATTGATGGATGGGTTGTCGGCGTTGATGTCCTGCTTCCAGACCGTCTCAAGTTTAACGTCGATGCTCTCCTGCACCGGCCGGATCGGGATGGTGATTTGCTGGCCCGGCGCGATGACGAGGCCGGTGAAAAGCTGCGGGTGGGGCACAATGGAGATGGTCTCAAAGGCATCGCCGAGCCTCACGACCATCACGCGATTGTCCGAACTGTTGCGCAGGCTGAGCATGCAAAGCGCGTTGAGGCCGATGGACAGTTGTTCACCGGGCTTCACTGCGAGGCGCCTCTTCAGGGGCGGGTGGGCATCAAAAATCACCTGACGGCAGGTGTCCTGGCCGAGCGGTCGGGCCTCGATGACGTCGATGTGCTCCATGGAAGACGCCTTGGCGACCCAGAGCTCCTTGGGTGCGGCTGCCGCTGCATCGTCGCCGCGCGGGAAATCGGTCGGTGCGCGGTATCCCCCGTCCAGCCCCTGGTCGATGGCCGCATCCGCCTGGGGGGTGCCGTCCGTCGCACCATCCGTCCCATCGAGAGCCCGCGTGGTCGCGTCGTCGCTGCCGCCACCAATCATCTGGTTGATATCCGACGCGGCGGCGCCATCGAGCCGCGCGCCCATCATCACGAGGGCGATCAACACCGCGGCGGTGAAAAACGTATGTGCAATGGCAGAGCGCGCGCGCGTCGTCATGCGTGATCTCCTCAACGTGGCCCGGCCGGGCCTGCTGGCGGCGCTGGCCAGTGCTCTCGGCCGCGTCGCTTGTGGTCTTGGGGGCGGCGCAAGCCTGGCGTCGGACCTTCAATCACACCGTGAGCGGCGACCGGTCAGCGCTGCGATAACCGGCGGAGCCGCGTGCCCACGGGTCCGCCATTGAGCGATCACTGGTTGTCGTCCCGAGGCTCCGATCCCCCTTCAAAGCGCACAGTGTAACGGCGAGAGGCATCTTGGGCGTCGATTGTCACGATGGAATAGTCGCCAGCGCTCGGCAGCTTTCGGAACAGGAAGGCGCTGTCGGCGCTCGGCGGCATCACTTGCAGACCGAGGTTTGAGCCCGTCCCTCCGATCAGGACCTCCTGCAGCACCGGATCGAGGCGCACGGTCTGGGCCACGCCGGTCCGGTTGGTCACGCGCATGCCACACAGTCCGCCCGTGCGGTCGATCGCCACAATGCGTTGCGCGTTCGGCTGCGAGGCGTCAGGCGTCGCGGCATCCAGCATCGTCACGTCGAATGGCTGGCGGACCAGCATGCGCTCAATGCAGTCGTTGCGATCGGCAGCGCGCAGCGCAGCAAAAACGAGCCCGGCATCGGTGGTCGTAACCGCCTGCCCGGTGCTGCGGCCGTTCTGCGGCGTGGAGGTCTGCTTGCCCGTGGCGATCAAGCCATAATAGCCCAACGATCCCAGCAGCAGCAGGCCGGCGGTGCCAAGCAAGACGCGCGCAACCGTGACGGTCTCGGGGACGGCCTCGCGGATGGCGTTGGGGCGGGCGCTCTCGCCTGTGCGCCCTTGCGCCGCCGTTGCGCCGTTTCCGCCCTCGCGCCGTGCCTCAGACGCGGACTGCGTGTTGAACGGGCTCTGCGGCGGCGGTGGGCTTTGCGCCTCTGCCTCACGTTGACAGCCCGCGACGGATCGCAGCTCAGCGACGGTGGCCACGGGTGTGAATGCAAAACCGGCCTCGCCGGCCCAGCCGGCAAGATGAGACAAGTCACCCGGCGGAAGCTGAGCGCTGACAATCACCTGAACATCGGCGCCCGCGTCGCGATACCGGGCCAACGTTTCCAGAGACAGTGCCGTCTTCGTGCGGACCGAAAAGTCACCGGCCTGGGGGGACAGCTCGTTGTCAACGCTGCCGGTGGCCCAGATCACGCGGGGTCGTGCGGGCGAGGATTGGCCTCGCGGCGTAGAGGACTGCGCCGTGGCGCTTGTGTCTCCAGCGGCGACGGCGGCCGCCGCTTCGTCTGCGGGACAGCCTTCGTCTGGCGCGATGGCTTCGGCGGCCGTGGTCAGGCAGCCGGCGCCGCGCAACAGGTGCGCAATGACGATCGGCAGCTCCCAACTGCGCCCGCTGTCAATATCTCCCGACAGCGCCAACTCGTAGACGACATCCGTGTCAGCAACACCGGCAAGGGCCATGGGCCCGGACGCAAGCCGGTGGTAATCGCCGGACATCTTGAGGGGGCGGAAGTCACCCTTGATGACCGCGAAACTGTTGTTGAGCTGTTGGCGCGACCGGGGCGTGATCCCGCAAACATGGATCAGGCCGCCTGTCGTGGGCGCGATGACGAACGTCGGTTGCGTGGTCACGGTCTGGCGTACCGGTGTCGGATGATCGTCCGCGGACTGACCCGGCACGTTGAGCACATCCACCGTGGCGGCGTCGAGGCATCGCGAGACGACCGCGCTCGGAGCCGGCGCGCCTGAGTGCTGAACACGGCGCTGAATTGGGCGCAGAAACCGATCGCCAACCCAGCCTGTGTTCACGCCCGCTTGCCTCCTGCACGGCCTGACCTGCCACGGTCACATCATCGCGAGCTCGGTCCTAGCACACGATCACGCGATCGGCACGCGAACGATGCGGCCGCCCGCCTCAGTGCAGAAAGATCGCGGTTTGATCGTCGGCTGCCAACGTCACGATTTTGCGCCCATCCGCGCTTGCCAGCGGGATCATCAACTGAATGCCGCCGTCGACGGGCTCCGGCAATGCCAGCTCCGACGTCTCACCGTCCTCGCCCAGGAAGAACAATGAGGTCGGCACCTCATCGGCCACATTGCGGATCACGATGAATGCGGCGTCCACATCGCGAACCAGCGAGAACTCAAAGTCGCCGATCGTTCTCTCAACCGGGCCACCTTCCGCTGTCGTGCTGGCGGCGCGTGCGCTGAGTGAAACGGCCATGGCCGTGCGTGCGGCAAGGCTGCGGTAAAGCCGCAGTGCCCCGATCGGAACCGGGCCCTGTTGGCCTCCCATGAGCTGGGCCGGTGAAGCGCCCGCCTTGGCCATCGCCACCATCTGCGCGACGGTCACGGGCCGTGCCTCGCCCTCATGCGCACCGGCGTGTTCTGCCAGCGCGTCGCGCCGCTCAGTCGCCGCCTGGGACAGTTCACCGGCTGCGAGCGTGTCGGCAAAGCGCCCGAACACCGCGTCGTGTTGTTTGCTGTTGATGCCATCCAGAATGGCGCCGTTCAATTTGATCATGTCGACCTCCGTGCTCGCCGCTGAGTATGGCGCCCGCTTTTTTTCGAGCGTGGCGGTGGTGCGCTTGAGCGCCGCTCCATTCCCACTGGCGATGCCGTATCCCCTTTGGTGTTGCGTTGCCGTTCTAGCCGTCGTTCGCCCCCAGATGATCAGCGTACCGACGTGCATATTCGTTCGCGAACTTTGGGCGGTCCTCTTCAAACAAGCAGTCAAGTGCATTGGAACTGGAATGGGATTGCACCTGCACCGCGGTGGCGGCAAGGCTGCGTTCCCGGTTCGAGACGGCCGAGGACAATGCGCTCGCCGCTTCGCGCGCGGCGATGAGCACTGGCGTGACGTTCAAAAAGGCCTCCCGCAATTCCTCTGGAGATTTATCCATGGATTTGGAGCGGGATTTCACAATGAAACTCTGGCCTTGCCGAACGGCAGCCTCTGCCGTTTCGTCCACCGCCGAAGGGTCCGCAACACATGCGAATGCGGCCTCCAGCAGTTGGGTCATCTTGGTTTCCAGTTCTTCGATATCCTTCCGGATTTCACTATAGGCTTGCGCCTCAATACACTTCACGCGCTCGTCGATCGGAACCTTCCATCGTCCTGTCCTCAGACCATTGGAAAGGCCAGACTGTACTGCGTGAAACGAAATGAGACGCAGGGTGGCCAGTGTCAGCCCGCGGCCGAATGTGCCCACCTCAAAAATGCGCGACAGCAGTGTCACTTCGCGCTGGTTGAGCAGGCGGAAGTCCTTGTCGGACAGGATGTCCGGAGCGAGCGCGCCGGCGCCCGCATCGTCACCATCGCCCTCGCCGGACGATCCGGGATTGTCATTGCCGGCCGTTGCAAGTCCCCCGACAGCGAACGGCGCAAGCCTGCCACTATCGGCCTCTTGCGCGGCGCTACCGTCGTCCAGCGGTGGTTCAGCGCTGAAATCGTCCCCGAATGCCGCTGGCGTGGCGACGTCCCCTGCGACGATTGGGTCGAAAATGTCTGCGGCATTGTGTGCGGCGTTAATGGCCTCGGCACTCTGCATCGCATCGACAAAAGCGGCGAACGCGCGGAAACAGGCTTCATATGTCTGGTATTTTTGATTTTCAGGGTCGACCCAGAATTCAAAAACCGTGTCGTCCTCAATGGTATACCCGCGCGCAGCGAGAAAATTCCGCACAATGGAAAAACCAGAGCCGGCGTGCGCGTCCTTGATGTGCTCGGTGCGGTATTGATAGGCAATCTTGGAGATCTCGCGCGATGCGGCCTTGATCCCTGCAAAGCTCTCAGCTTGCGCCGCAGCGCTCAGTTGGCCCATGACGGCCTGCGCAAACGCAAAGTCGTTGGCGGCCAGAAGCAACTCAGCCAGCTTCTTCAAAACGGACAGCCGGAAAACGGTGAGGCGCAAATGGCCGTCCGGCGTTTTCAGCACGAAACCGCCGTCGCCTGGTTCGATGGTGCAATTGATGTCGGAAAGGTCATCGCCCTGTAGCGACAGCAGCCCCTGGAGAACATCCTTGGGGTCAGCCCAGACCAGATCAAGGCCGTCCTCAGCGCTTCCTGTGCTCTGGAATGCGGTGCCGACGGCCGCTGCGCGTGCGATCGCGCGCGCTGCCACGGCCATCGCCCAAATCGGCTTGTCACGGTTGCCCGACCACCCCTTGGCAAACGCCTCGGCAACGGCGCGCTGAAAAGCGTCGGTATAGTGGCCGTCGTCGAAGATGGAGGCGAACTCCAGGCGCGCCTTGGCGGACCAATAGTAGTCGTACTGCTCCATGGCAGCCTCTCCCGGGCGGTGCGTTGAGGGCGGACAGTAGCACGCGGCGCGTCGGCTTGCACGCCGGTGGGCCGGCCAGGATGTGGCTGGTCACGACGGGGCCCGCCACGGGCGCGGCGAATGTGCCGGTCATGCGATGGTTTTATGGAGCGGCGCCGTCCTGCAACGTGATGCGCTGTGCCGCCTGCCCGCTCAACCGATGGGGGGACGCGCGCGCCATCAGCGTCGCCCAGCCGAGCGGTGGTGGGCACCCACCGGGCACTCAGTGTGTAATTCAGCCCAAGGTTATGCTGATCAGGGCGTAACGCGGCCCAGGCTGTTAGGCTGCTTGGGGCGTTGCGCTGCTCAGGGCGTGGCCACCAGCCAGGCGTAATACTCCTCCACACCCGGCAACGCGCGCCAATCCTCCAGCACCCGTTGGATCTGATCTCCACTCAGCGCCTTCTGCGGGGCTGCGCCACCCTCGTTCATGTAATGCAGGCTGATCCAACGGTCCTCAAGGTCCTCCGGCGGGCGGTCATCGGAAGCAAAACATCCAAACACCTCACGCGCGGCGCGCGGATACACCGTTGGCCCCTGAAGGCCGTCGCCGTCGTTGCGATTGATCTTAAGGAAATCGGTTGGATAGGTGATGGTTTCACCGCCCTTGAACGGCTCGATGAGCATTTCATTCTTCCAGGGCAGTAAGACATACGCCGTCTGGTCCGGCGCAATCACCCAGCAATAGAAATACTGGTCCCGCTTCGGCGTGATCAGCACCTCGACCTCATCCTTGGCGACGCGAAAGGACGGTTGGGAGGGCCGCAACTCGAAACTGGCGCCTGAGACGGCCGATTGGTTCACCAGCCGGGTGAGCAGATCCCGGGCGATCGCACGACAGCCTGAGCGCGACTGCGGGGTGATGATCACACCGAACTGGACCGTGCGTCGCGTTCTGTTGCCGTCCTTCACCCGGAATGTGAGGAAATAGGAGTCCGTATAGGCCTCGTCCAAAGACACTTCCAATTGCAGGACGGCTGATTTTTTGTCTGGCTGCTGATCGGTCGCACTGCCGTCCGACTGCGATCCTGCGGCTCCGCCTGCGCGCCGAAAGTCGTCCGTCGGCTCAATCAGTCCCGGCCACTCGCCTTCGCCGAGGGTGAACGATTGTGTCTGTGCTTCCCCCTGCTCGAAGTAGGCATTCTGGAAGTAGGTGCTGGCGAAACGCTTGATTGTGCAGCTGCCTTCCATCTGGGTTTCGACCTTGAGCCTGACCTCTTCATAATCCGGAATGATGCGCGCGGCGCGCCGGATTGCCTCCGCCATCGCCCACTTGTTTTCAACGAAGCCGAAAGCATACGGTTCGTAGCGCGGCAGTTGTTCCGATGAGACGATGACGTAATCGTCCAGATCCACCAGAAACGTTACGGATTTCGGGCAGGCGCGCACGCCGTCGTCGCGGCGCGCAAACAGCTCAAGTTTAAGCTGCGCCAGCTTGGGCGCAGGGCGCGTGGCGGTGATGACAAAGACGAGCGGCGCGCCCTTGATCTGTGATACCGCCTTTTCCAAAGCGAGGCGGTCTATATCGTTGTTTCCGCTGAATGCGGCGATCGTCGAAAGCGTGTCGGTGGACAGCGCATTGAAGATGCCAAAGCTGTCGACCGCCTGCTTGGCGCGCGTGTTGATCGTGGCAATCTGGATGGTGTCCAGGTGGATCGTGTTTTGCGGCACGCCGACAAAGGCCATTGCGATAGGCATCACGATGCGTGAGCCGCCCAGACAATCATTGCCCCACATGGCGCGGTTCATTTCCGTCAACGCACCGCGAAACCCGTCAGAAAGCTGCGTGGGGGGCGCCTCGCGGATCAACGCTCCCAGGGTTTGCTGGGCGCTGGCGGGCGTGCTCGCTCCGCCGAAGGAAGCCAAAACGGCAATAGCAGCGGCTGCGAATGCACCGAGTGCCTGGGAAAATCTAATTCGGCCGCGCAACATTGATACTGCCTCATTGTCTTGGCTCATGTCTCGAGCGTGCCAGCTTTGAATTGAGCGACTGTTGTACGGATCAGGCTCCGCTCCAAAGTCGCGCCCAGGTGGGGCGTTCGGAGACGAAGCGACGTCCGACATGAAAAGAGCAGCTCCGACGAGCTGCTCTTATGGTTGCTGGTGGGGCCCGCGGGTCGTCTGCGGGCGCCCAACCTTGGCAGCGCATCTTAGCTGTCGCGCAGGCCGATGGCGCGCACGATGATCGTGTTGCGGTTGTCGGTCCGCACGTCAGCCGTCACGCCGATCAGCTCAAGCATCAGGCGGATGTTGCGCACCGACATGCCCTGGTTTGCACGCGTCTTGTATTCGTAGCGTGCGTTCGACAGCGAGCTGTCGATGCTGTCCAGGTCCAGCGCACAACGCCACTGGGTCATGGAGCTCTCCACGAAGCTGAGCTGCTTCTGTGAGAAACCGCGGTAGTCGACCACGAACAGCGTCGGGATGTTCACGCAACCCTTGCCGCGCGAGGCGACGATCGGCGTGTCGTCCTTGTAGCCATCAGCGTCACCGATCTTGGCGTTGTCGTCGACGTAGCCCTGATCGTAGCTGGCGCCGCCATACTTCTGGCCAAGCGTTGCCGCCAGGCGCAGCGCAAGCTCATTACCGGCATCGCGGGCCAGACGCTCGCCCTGCTCTGCCACGAACTCCTTGACGCAGAACGCGTCAGCCTCAGCACCGGTTGCCGACGTGGCACAACCCGTGAGCGGGATGCCGTCGCTGTCGATGTCGATGTTGTCGCCACCGAAGAAGCGGCCCGAACGCACGTCCAGCGCACGGTAGCTCATGGACAGCAGCAGCTTGCGGATGCGCGTGTAGGGATCCTGCACGGCGCGTGCGTACAGCGTGTACAGCACAAGCACGTCGATCTTCGGGTTGCGGATCTGACGCGACAGGGCGATCAGCTCCTCGTCACGACGGCGCACACGGTCCTGCTCGTAGAAGCGCAGCGTCACGGCGGTCTCGTCGTAGACATCCATGCCGGAGATACCATAGCGGCGCAGTGCGTCGCGGTAGCTCGGTGCGTTCAGCGTGTTGTTGAACGTGTTGATGACGGCGCGCTGGATGCGGTTGTTGCGCGCCAGGCTTTGCTTGTCCCAGTCCTCCTGGACCACCAGAACCTTCACGGTCTGGGCGTTGGCCGCAGCAGCACCGGCGGCCATGACACCGGCGACAGCCAGTGCACCAAGGCCGGTGCGAAGCATTGCAGAGATCATTTGTCAGTCTCCCGTTGGGTTGAGTGTTGAGCAAGTGGTGGATCGCTTGGCGGATAAACCTTTGTAAGTTCAGCGCTTTCTCGCAATCCTCAAGCTTGGCTACGGTTAGGAGGTGGAAGGCTCAGAAGAGATCCGGCGCGCCACGCCGGCTGAGCAGGTGAACAGAACGCTCATAACGTGCCAGTTCACGCGCCTCGTGCGCCGATACTGCAATAATCTCTACACGCCGGTTAGCGGAAGAGGTCGGGTTTTCCTCATCCAGAAGCACGCTCTCACCATAGCCGACCGCGATCAACTGGTGTGGCTGCGCACCATAGTGGGCAATCAGGTGAGATTTCACCCTTTCAGCGCGGCGCTGCGAGAGGAGCTGGTTATCGAACGCATCACCCGACGCGTCAGTGTGACCGGCGATCACGAAGCGTTTGTGACGCGACGTGCGGTTTCTCAAAGCATCCCCAATGTCATCCAGAAGCGCCTGATCCGTCACCGAGAAGCGCGTGCCGCCGGAGCGGAAGGTCAGCTCCAGATCGAGAACGCGCTCGCTGTGCGGGTAGGCCGGGGCCTCGATGTAGGATCGCGTGTCATATGCGTCGTCCGGATCGATGATCCGACCGTCGAGCGTGAGGTCGTCACGATGGTAGCGCCCATGTGCGCCGTAGCCGATGTCACGGTGGTGATGGTCCCGGTAGCGCGGCGTGTAGTGGCCGCCGCTCGGGTAGTTGTCGACCCAGCCAAGGCCCAGGGAGGGGCCAGCCTGCGCGACCTGGATGCCCGTCACGACCGGAGAGGTATGCGCGGCGGCGGGGCCGTCGTCCGTTTGAAACGCTGTGTTGTCGGCGAGCGCGCTTGCGCACGTCATCATGCCCAGAGCCGCGCTCAGCGTGAGGGCGGAAAGGTGGGATCGGGTGAGTGAACGGTAGGCCATGCGTGTCCTCAATGGGTTGTGGTGAGGCCGAAAGCGGTCGCGTTTCACATGGCCGGCTGACCAACGCTGGCCGGCTGCCCGGCGCGTTCGGCCGCTCGAGACGAGTGCTCGCAGCGGCGCGGTTTCGGCGGGACCGGCACGAAAGACGAATGGCAGCGGCGTCAGGGCGGTCGGTCACGCGTTCGGCCCGGTGCCCTGCGCTTGGCGTCCAATGCGATCGCAGTACGACATGGTGTGCGGTTGGAACCGCCAGGCGATTATCTGCCGGAACGCGGGGCCCTCGGCATGGCGCGCTGGCCATTTGACTGAAATTAAAATCCTCAGGGGCACGCTACCGCGACCAGCAAGTGCCGA
>CAZGNQ010000006.1:19439-21230 GCA_964527285.1 uncultured Hyphomicrobiales bacterium
ATATTGAGAGGGAAGGGTTGTCCGATGGTGCCCCACAGCTCCTGCAAACAAAACCCGATGACATTGCCACGGCGCCGCGGTTGGCGCGCCGTTCTGTTGGCTCCGGCGCTCGCACTGTGCGCGGCCACCGTCGCCCTGATCGGGCATGGCGTGAGCGCATTGGATGCGTCAGCGGCCACGTCGCCGTCTCCCGCACAAATCGAGCGCCACGCGATCATCATCGCCAACACGGACTATCAGCATACATCGGATGTCGCGTACGCTGAACGCGACGCTGAGGCGATCCGCTATGCGCTTGAAAATGCAGTCGGCGTTCCGAACAGCAACATCACTGTTGAGGTGAACGCTTCAGCGAGCACGCTGCGCTACCTTTTCGGGGATGATCGCACGTCTGGCGTCATCGATACGCTCGCCCAGACCGACAATGCGGAGATTTACGTCTATTTCGCGGGCCACGGCTCGAAGGAGGCTTCGCGCAACGCCTCGCAGGCAACGCCCTATCTGCTTGGCGTGGACACGCGGCCAGAAGCGCTGGCGGCAACGGGCTATTCGCTGGATGCACTGATTGAGCGGGTGAAGCGCCTCCGGTCGCGCCAGTTGCGCAACGGCCGTGTCGTCCTGATCATGGAGAGCTGTTTTTCCGGTCGCTCCCAGGCTGGTGAGCTTGTCAAGAACCGCTCCGCGCCGGCCTTCGGACCACCAATTGTCGTTTCAGAGCGTCTGCGCAACCTTGATGAAGGCGTGATTCTGCTGGCCGCCGCGCAGCGCGACCAGTTCGCGGTGTGGGATACCGAGGCCCAGCAGAGCGTTTTCACCGATGCGCTTGTCGCGGGTCTGCACGGGGATGCGGACGACGCCACGTTTGCGGGTAATGGCGACGGCGTCGTGACGCTGTCTGAACTGAGCCGCTTCCTGCCGCAGCGGGTCTCGCGCCGGATCACGAAGGTTATGCCAGGGGCCAGCCAGACGCCGGACATTGCGGCTGGCGTCGATGAGCATGTGTTCGTGGCCAACCTGAACGCCACAGTGCCGCCCCGCACGCTGGTCGAGCGGCGCTATGGCGAGCGGCTCAACGCGTCGGTGATGCTGCAGTCCGACGATCCGCTGGAAATCGAGGAATTCCTGGCCACGTGCACCTACTGCCCGAACCGGACACAGTTGCGGCTGCGCCTGCGCCAGTTGCAGGCCCGGGCAACCCAGTGCTCAGTGGAAGAGCGACTTGCTGAGAGTTTGCTCAAAGGCGATAGCGTCGCCCAGATCCAGGGATTTCTGGACGTCTGCAAATGCTGCAACAAAAGGCGCGCGCTGAAGCGGCGTATCGCTTTGTTGAAGTCGGGCGTAAATCCGTCACAGCCAGAAGCATCGGCGCTCATTGAAAGGCGCGCCGAGGAGGCCCCACTGACGCTGCCGCGGCTGACGGGTTTGGCGCTCGCCACCCAGTTGCAGCAGGACCTGGCAAGCCTCGGCTGTCACACCGGCAAAATCGACGGCAAATGGGGACCTGTGAGCCGGAATTCGCTGCGTGAGTTCATGTCGGCGGCGGATGTCAATTCATTGAGCACCCAGCCGACCCACGAGGCGCGCGTGGCGATCGCGCGGGCCAAACGCCGGAAGGTCGTGTGCGACGAGCAGGCCGCGCTCTTTTTCCGTCAGGGTGTCGCAACGGACGGGGAAACCGTCGGCAGGAAGGTCATCAAGCGGGGCACGAAGAAGCGCGTTCTGACCAGGAAAAAGGTCAAGAGCCGCAGCCGTGCGCGCTCGACGCCGAAGACAACGACGAAGCGCCGTGCG
>CAZGNQ010000006.1:21330-29800 GCA_964527285.1 uncultured Hyphomicrobiales bacterium
ACGACGAAGCGCCGTGCGACGACCCGCAAGAAAACCACAAGGCCCAAGACGACGCGGCGCAAAACCACAACCAAGCGCAAAACCACGCGCCGCAAGTCGACCACGACACGTCGCAAGAAAACGACGCCGAAGCGGACCGTCCGCAAACGCACGACGACACGGCGCAAGGCCTCGCGCACCACGACGACGCGCAAGCGCAGCACGACCCGGAGCCGCTCGCGCCAGAGCGAGCCACGCCGCGGCTACAACAGCGGCGGTGGCGGCGTCACCATCAATCGCCAGTGCGAGAAGTGGGGCAACTTCTGCTGATGGGCCACCCAGGCCCCAACGAACGGTGATACGGCTCTGGCAGCGCTGCTGCCAGAGCTTTGGACGTCATGAAGTGCCGGATTGATCGCTGAAGCGCATCTGCGCGCAATGGTCCGATGCACATCGGAATTGCACGGAAATTGCTGGGACGTGTCTGAAACGCAGCCTTGCGCGCAAGGACACCACGCCATGCTTGCTTCCGTCCCACGGTCAGCTGTGCCGTTCCTGGCCCGGCCGTCCTCCATTGACACAGCGCTCGACCGCTTGGCCGCCCGCCCCCGCGGTGCAGGGCGTGCACGCATCAGCGCCATGCTGACGGTCGGCACCACGGGTCCAGCAGATGAGACGCCGGTGAGATTCGCAACGCGTGGTTCGCGCCCGACCAGTCGCGATGCCTGCTTGCCTGCGCAGGCCGTGCCAGCCGCCGGCCACCATAAAATCACGTTGCAGACGTCCACAGCCGCTCTGCCGGCGCGCCCAACTCAATCCCAACATGGGGCACCGTCCGCGGCTCAGCCCTCAAAACCGGTGCGGCGCCGCCAGCCCCCGCTGCCGTCCCTCCCATCACAGGCCGCGCGACGCTCACTCATTGGCGCCAAGATCCCCGGCGGCGTCGGCGCGCTTGTCACGCGCGTCCTGCCCGAGACCTGCCAGTTCCATCCGCCTTTGACGATTGCGCACTTGCAGGGACTATTTGCCGGCGCGGTCGATCGTTTCGAAAAGCAGGTCATCACCATTGGCTCGAGCCTGCGCGCGGACATCACGCTGCTCGATGACGGCGTCGCCGATCGCCACGTGACGATTGAAATGATCCCCGGGTTGACGCGGCCGCAGGTGTTTTTCAGCGCCACTGTCGGCGGTGTTTTCGTGAATGGGCGCGCACCGCAGCCGCTCGAGACAACGGCGCGTCGTCGGCTTGTTCTGGCGGGCGACCACGAGGGCCGCGCGGCCATTGTCGTGACGGGGCAACTGCAGTCTGGCGATCAGATCAGCATTGGGGAAGCGGTACTGCAGGTGAGCTGGCCGAGCGCGTTTCAGAGCATGGTTGGACGGCACTGACCGCAGGACGATGGAGAGCCGCGCAAGCGCGATCGCAGCGCCGGGCGTTGACCACATGTGCGTGCGGTGTGTTCAATAGCGTGGCAGCAAAGCCTGAGCGACTTCAATCGCGAGCCGGTTGGTTACGAGCCGCCCTTGCGCCGTCGGGACGAGCATCGGCCCTACGGCACCGCCCGTGCGTTGGCCTTGCCCCCTGCGTTGACCTGGTGATGGGTCTGTGATGATGGCCAGACCAAGACTTTCCAGATGCGTCAGTGTCCTGGGCTCCACCCCCATGCCTGTGTGCGCTTCGAGTGCGCCAAGATCGAGCCCCTCGGCCAGCCGCAACCCCATCAGCACCATCTCATCGGCATGCGCCGCGCGAGGGACATGCTCGCACCGGTCGAGCCCGTGGCCCAAGGTGGGCCTGCTCGTCAGGCGATCATCCTGCGCGCGTGCTCTCGGCAAAGGCGCTGCTATGAGCTGGGTCGCGGTGGGCGCGCCGGTCGAGCCGAGCAGCACCATGTCGCGCCAGCGTTCCGGCTGGCGCAGGCTCGCGGTTGCCAGGCGTTCCCCGTCCACCGTAATCCGCCCATGCGCGCCGGGTCCGACACCAAGATAATCCCCGCTTCGCCAGTAGACGAGGTTGTGCCGGCTCTCCTGTCCAGGGCGTGCGTGGTTCGAGACCTCGTAGGCTGACAGCCCGGCCGCGGCGCACATTTCCTGCGTCAGATCGTAGAGCGCGCTGGCAAGGTCGGCATCAGGCACCGCCAGCTTGCCCGCGGCGTGCAGGGCGTGGAACGGCGTGCCGGGCTCGATTGTGAGCTGATAGAGCGACAAGTGGCCCGACGCGATGGCGAGCGCAATGCGCAGTTCTTCGGCCCAGATGTCCGCGGTCTGGTGGGGGCGTGCGTAGATCAGGTCGTACGAGACGCGCTCAAATGCGCCGGCGGCAACTTCGAGCGCGTGCAACGCCTCGCTGCGCGTGTGCAGCCGGCCAAGCGCCCTCAGGTCGGCATCGTTGAGGGCCTGCACGCCGAGCGAGACGCGGTTGACACCGGCAGCACGGTAGGCGGCAAACCGATCGGCCTCCACGCTGGTCGGGTTGGCCTCCAGCGTGATCTCGCAGTCTGGGGCAAGCGGAAAGAGGCCGGCCGCAGCCTCCAGCAGGCGGGCCACCGTGCGCCCTTCCATGAGGGACGGCGTGCCGCCGCCAAAAAAGATGCTGTCAACGCGGGGCCGCTCGTCCAGCCAGCCGGCGATCGTCGTCAACTCAGTGACGAGGGCCTGCCCGAAGGCGTCCTGGTCGACCGCGCGATGGCGAACGTGGGAGTTGAAATCGCAGTAAGGGCACTTGGCGGCGCAGAACGGCCAATGGATGTAAATGCCAAAGCGCGTCTCGTCCGCCGTCCAGATATGCGACCGCTCATGCGTGCGTGCTGGCGACGTGAGACCGGTCGCGGGGCCTGTTGCACCGTGTTCGCCCCTGGCAGCGGCCTGCGTCACGGGCCTTGCTCCGGAAGGAGCGACGCGACCATATGACGGAAGGCGTCGGCACGGTGGGACATGGCGTGTTTTGCGTCGGGCTCCATCTCGCCAAACGTGATGTCATGGCCGTCCGGCACAAACATCGGGTCATAGCCAAAGCCTCTGTCGCCGCGCGGCGGCCATACCACCTGGCCGTGCACCTTGCCGAGGAAGACCGACGTCTCCGGCAGGGCGCCAGGGCTTGCGTTCGGTCCAGGCGGAAAGGCCAGGCACAATGCGCAGGTGAAGTTGGCGCGCCGTTGGTCCGGGCTCAGGGCATGGCGATCCGCCAATTCACGCGCCACCTTCTCCATGGCCAGCGTGAAGTCCTTCGACGGGCCTGCCCACCGGGCCGAATAGATGCCCGGTGCACCGCCCAGTGCATCCACTTCGAGACCGGAATCGTCGGACAGAGACGGCAGCCCGCTCGCCCGGGCCGCAGCAACCGCCTTCAGGCGCGCGTTGCCCTCGAACGTCGCCTCGGTTTCGTCCGGCTCTGGCAGGTCATGCTCACTGGCGCTGGTGACGGACAAGCCGAACGGGGCGAGCAGCGCACGGATCTCGCGCACCTTGCCCTCGTTGTGGCTCGCAACAAGCACGGTATCGCCGGCCGAGAGCCGCATCGGTTTGCCTCGCTGGTGGGCGCGCGCGCTGGGCCCTGGCCGTGTCGCCGCGGTCGTTGCTGAGCCTACGAGATTGTCAGCTTCTGCAGATTGACCAGTTCGCCAATGCCCTTGCTCGCCAGGGCGAACAACTCGTCATACTGCTCGCGTGAGAAGGGGGTCGTCTCAGCGGTGCCCTGGATCTCAACAATGCCGCCGTTGCCCGTCATGACGAAATTGGCGTCCGCATCGGCTTCGCTGTCCTCGGCATAATCGAGGTCTAGCACGGCGGCGCCGCTGTAAAGACCGCACGACACGGCCGCAACGTTATCGCGGATGACGTCCTTGCGCACCATTGAGCGCGCTTCCATCCAGTTGATGCAGTCATAAAGCGCGACCCACGCGCCCGTGATGCTGGCTGTGCGCGTGCCACCGTCGGCCTGGATGACGTCGCAATCGACGCTGATCTGGCGCTCACCCAGCTTTTCAAGGTCGATGACGGCCCGAAGCGAACGCCCAATCAGACGCTGGATCTCAACCGTGCGTCCGCCCTGTTTGCCTGCCGATGCCTCGCGCCGCATCCGCTCGCCTGTTGCACGCGGCAGCATGCCATACTCCGCCGTCACCCAGCCCCGGTTCTGCCCCTTGAGCCACGGCGGCACGCGCTCTTCCAGGCTGGCGGTACACAGCACATGGGTGTTGCCGAACTTGATCAGGCAGGAGCCCTCGGCATGCATGGAAACAGCGCGTTCGATCTGCACTGTGCGCATTTGATCCGGCTGACGGCCGCTCGGTCGTTCAATGTCGTGCGTCATGGTTCTCTCTGGCTGGCGCAAAAGCGCGTCGCTCGGCTGCGTCGGGTTCGCAGGCGGTGGTCAGTGTCTGGTGGTTGGAATGCGCGAGCGCTGGGTCTGGCAAAGCTGACCGCGGTTTGCAAGCGGTGAGGAGTGCGCCAGTGCGTGCGCTCACGATGGGACGTGCGACCGTGGCCCGTGCACGGTGCAGGCAGTGACGGGATGGCAAATTGCCTGAGGCCCCATCTAGGGCTATCTTATCCTCCAAAAGCAGGCGGTTGGAGCCTTGCATTGCCCGGCGCTTGCGCATCCAACTGATGCCAATGGCAGATCATCCGCCGGGCTCCGCCAATGACAGGCCAGAAATGCGCACTGCCGCCGGCATTTTGGGGTTAGACCTCACGTGTTCCAAGCAGCAACACTGCCAATGAAGCCCATGTCGCTCCCGCGCATCGATCAGCTGGACGTCCGGTCAACAACCGTTTTCCGGCACCTGGTGGAAGAATATCTGGAAACCGGAAATCCAGTCGGCTCGCGCAATCTGTCCAAGCAACTGCCCATCAAGCTGTCGCCCGCATCCGTGCGCAATGTGATGGCGGATCTGGAGGCGGCGGGCCTGATCTATGCGCCCCACACATCGGCCGGTCGGATGCCGACGCAGCAAGGCTTGCGGTTGTTCGTTGATGGCATGCTGGAAACGGGCGGCCTTTCCCACGTGGAGCGGGCCAGCATCCAAGAGCAGGTGCGCCGCATGGGCGAAGACCGCTCTGTGGACGACGTGCTCAACCAGGCAACCGAGATGATCTCAGGCCTGTCACTGTGCGCCGGTCTCGTGCTGGCGGACAAGCAGGATGCACCGCTGCGCCATATTCAGTTTGTTCCGCTGGAAGAAACGCGCGCGCTGGCGATCCTCGTGCATGAGGACGGCCATGTGGAGAACCGCGTCATCGATTTGCCTGCGGGCCTGCCACCATCGGCACTCACCGAGGCGAGCAACTACCTGAGCCACCACATTCGTGGGCTGACGCTCACCGAGGTGCGCGCCAAGCTGCAGGAGCGCATGGATGCGCTGTCGGCGGAAGTGGATACCCTGACCAAACAGGTCGTTGAAGCCGGTGTTGCCGTGTGGTCCGGCGCTGATGACACGGGCAAAAAAAACCTGATCGTGCGCGGGCAGTCTCACCTTCTGGCGGACGTCCAGGCGCTCGATCAGCTGGACCGCATCCGCCAGCTCTTCAATGACATCGAGACGCAGGCCGACCTCGTCAATCTGCTGGGCCTCGCCGAATGCGGTGACGGGGTGAAGATCTTCATCGGGTCGGAAAGCAAGCTGTTCTCGTTGTCGGGCTCGTCCTTGATCGTTGCGCCATTCGCCGGCGAAGACCGACGCATCGTCGGCGTTCTGGGCGTGATCGGGCCACAAAGGCTCAATTACGGCCGCATCATCCCCATGGTGGACTACACGGCCCGTCTCGTGAGCCGGCTCGTCACCAGTTGATCGCTGCCCGGCGACGCGCTGAGCGGTCTGATTTGATGATAGACCCGTCGCCGGCCGCAACGACGCTGCCGCCGGCAGTCACGTTCATTGCCGCGAGCCGGCGATCGCCCAACCGGGCTGCGCCAGTGACCAAGCGTCAGCCGCCGATGCACGCCCACTTGATCCTTGCGCGCGATCGCGCCATGTGCTGGCCCGCTCCACGACACCAACACCCCATGCGGCATCTCAGCGTGCCACCGCGCCGTCGTCCCGCCGCATCCTTCCGGCCGACGACGGCATCGCGCGCCGGCATGAGACACGACAACCCAACCCGAGGACACAATGGCTGACACCGCAAACACGCCTGCTGACCAGCCCGACATCGCCGCGACCGAGCCCGGCGACGGCGCCCACGGCAATGGCGATTCTGCAGCGCGCCGGATGGCCGGTGGCCCAAGCGTGCACGACCAGGCCCAGGAGATCCTCGAAGAAGCGTTCGACGGCATCGATCTGGACGCGTTCGAGGATGGCGATCTCGTCAGGGCCCGCCTGCAGGACGGCGTTGCCGACGGCTTGCAGAGCTACAAGACCTTGATTGTCGGGCTGCAGGACCAGATTGCCGAATTGCAGGACAAGCAGGCCGTGCTCATGCGCCAGGCGGCCGATCTGGACAACCGGAAGAAACAGGCGGACCGGGAGGTGGAGAAGGCCCGCAAGTTCGGCATCCAGAAGTTCGCGGAGCAGTTGCTCCCGGTGGCGGACAACATGGAGCGCGCGCTCGCCCACAAGCCGCAAAACGCCGATGAGGACGAGCAACTGAGGCGCACCTATGAGGGTGTTGAGTTGACCCACCGCACGCTGATGGCGGCGTTCCGGTCCGCTGGCATCGAGCCGGTGGCCAGCGAAGGCGAACTGCTTGATCCCAACCGCCACGAGGCGGTCCAGCAGGTGGAAGACGCCAGCGTGCCGGACAACACCGTCCTGAAAGTGTTCCAGTCAGGCTACATGATCGCCGAGCGACTGTTGCGGCCGGCGCTGGTGGTGGTCGCAACCGGTGGGCCGCGTGCCGAAGTGGCACCCACCGCGCCCGATGTGGCCGATATGGCCACGAGTGAAGGCGCGCACCCGGGCGGGTCCGGCGAAGCAACGGGCGAGCCGGCGGTGAACGAGGCGGATGAGCCCTCAGCCGGTCAGGCCTGACGGGGCTGTGACCCGGCGCAGCGTCAGGTTGAGCCGACCGGTGACGGCTGGCGCCTGAAACAGGTCGGCGGGCTTATCGGTGGACGCCTCACCGGCTGCGTTGCCTGTCGTCGGCGGGCCGGTTCGTTTGTCACGTCTCCCGTCGATCATCGGCGCCGCGGCCGCGCCGGCGGCCAATGCCTGCCATGCGCTGAGTTGGGTGAGTTCAGCCGGCGCTGTCCCTGGGCTGATGCGATCGATCCCGTGGTGGAAGCGCCGCGCCGGTCCGCCGAGCACGAACACATCGCCAGACGTGAGCGTGAAACGTTGTGTGGGATCGCCACGCTGCGCGCCACCAAGCGCAAACCGTCCCGCATCGCCGAGCGATAGGGACACCACGGGCGCGGTCGCCGCGGCCTCATCGGCATCGATGTGCTGTCCCATTTTCGCGGTTTCGCCGTACCAGTTGACGAGACAGGCCTCAGGGAGAGCATCGCAGGCAGCCACCGTGCGCCAGATCTCCAGGAGGATTTCGGGCATCGCTGGCCAAGGTCTGCCGGTCAGCGGGTGGCACGCCTCGTAGCGATAGCCGCACTTGTCCGCGATCCAGCCGAGTGGGCCAATGTTTGTCATGCGCACGGAGAGCGGCGTGCCCCAGCGGGGCATCACCGCTCTATAGAACGGTGCCGTCTCAAGCGCCTTTTCCACCTCTTGCACGAGTTCGGCTTGTTCCCGTGCCGACAAGAAGCCTTTGAAAAGCTGTGCGCCCTCGGCTAATGCGGGGCACTCTGCGGCTGGCGGTGTCTTATCGGGCATGGCCTGCTGGTCCCGCGGGATGTGTGCGGCGGTTTTCCGCGTCCGTGCGCGGCCGGCCGGGCGGCCACACAACGTTGCACAAAGTCCAGGGCGCTGAGTTGCAGCGCTGAAGCACACGCATATATACCGGATGGTCTAACCATACACGGGGACCGTCGCGCGGCTGGTTTTATGGGGCAGGGAGCCTGGTGCGAACCGCCGCGTTTGGATGCCTGACAGCAGGATCCAAACGGTCAGCCAACTCAAGAGGATACGACGTATGTCGAAGGTTATTGGGATCGACCTCGGGACGACCAACTCCTGCGTTGCCGTCATGGACGGAGAGGAGCCCAAGGTCATCGAAAACGCAGAGGGCGCGCGCACAACGCCGTCGGTGGTCGCGTTCACAAAGGACGGAGAGCGCCTCGTCGGTGCGCCGGCCAAGCGCCAGGCCGTCACCAACCCCACCAATACGCTGTTTGCCATCAAGCGCTTGATCGGGCGCCGCTTTGACGACCCGACCGTCACAAAAGACCAGGCGCTGGTGCCGTATGAGATCACGGCTGCGCCGAATGGCGACGCGTGGGTCAAGGCACAGGATGACACCTACTCCCCGTCGCAGATTTCAGCCTTCACGTTGCAGAAGATGAAGCAGACGGCGGAGGATTATCTGGGTGATACGGTCACGAAGGCTGTGATCACCGTGCCGACCTACTTCAACGAACAGCAGCGCCTAGCCTCCAAAGACG
>CAZGNQ010000007.1:0-7114 GCA_964527285.1 uncultured Hyphomicrobiales bacterium
GGCCTTGATCGGCGGGGCATGATCTTTCGGCCAACGGAACCCCAAAAGGCGCGTCCTGGGATAGCGACTGAGCGAAACGCGGTTGCCTTGATTGCCCCCCAGAAGCTGGACATGCCGAGGCCCGTCGCTCACCACAAAGCCCACGTGGCCTGCGCTCGGATCACGCCCTCGCGAGAAAACCGCGATGGCGCCCGGCACCGCTTTCTTGAGGGGAACGCCCCATTGCATGTAGGAGCGCGCGCGCAAGGAGCGGGTGGACGCAACGCCGACGTCTTCAAGGCAGGCCCCGACGAAACCCGCACACCATGGCGTCTCATCCGTGGTCACCCATCGATGGCCGAGGCGGCGTGCAAAATCGATGATCCGATTATCATGTCGCGGTCCTGGTATTTCGCTCAAACCATAATGCGCCCAAGCCCTTGACCACCAGGCAGGATAAGCCATTCATCACCCGCAAACCCATCACACTGACAAAATCAGAGCTGGCCGGGATCTATATGCATTTCAGCCGGCGCGCCCGGCCCAAAGATATCGCTGATTTGAGCAACGCGGATAACAAAAGCGGCCGTCAGATCACCCATGTCCTGCAACCGTTCAAGATCGGCGTATGTGAATGATGGCGTCGAAACGGTCATCTCGCGCACCACCAATTGACCGATCAAAACACTCACACGATAGAACTCACGCGCTTCGCCAAGCGGCGTCTCTTCCAGATCCCACCGATCGCCCCCAACGCGGGATTGCCTGATCCATTGGAATGCGAGGCCCGTGTCGTTTCGAATGACGCGGACATGGACCGGCCGCCGCGGCCTCGCTGGACGATTGGTGAAGGTGAAACTGGTTCGGGACCACGAAACGTCGGTGACGGGACGCGATGACGGCCCGAAAGCCCATTGCAGCGGGCGACCGAGCTGCGCCCGGGCCTGGACAACCCCTTGCACGGCCGCATCCATCAAAACGCAGCGTGCCCCGGCCGCCACATCTTCCGCCATTTCCGTTTCGCTGCCGAATTGACCGCGCAAAAGACGGGAGAGCCTATAGACATCCGCTTCGACAACATCGACCCGCGCAAACTGTATGAGTTCCCAAGCGTCCTCGCCGGTCTCAATCGCAATCAGATTATCGCCATCAAACACGTTGCTGTCCGGCAAGGAGGCGATCAACGCATCCGGCATCGCGACATCGATTGTCGTGCCCAAATCCCACCGGCCAACCGGGCCTGCCCTAAGTGTTGAGAGCAGCGTGCCGATAGTCGCGGGCGCTTCGAGCGCGACAACATCTTGAAACGTTTCGCCCGTCGCAGATGCGCGCACTGTCACTTCGCCAGGCCAGGGCCGCTGGGAAACAGCCAGATGGCCAACCACCCCGGTACCGACCTCACTGAGCGGCAAGTTCATGAACGCGGCGTCCCCTGGTCCAAAGACGGATGGCACATCTGGACCCGAACTTTCGCCCGCGGAATTGCCGATCGTTCCGGGCGCCGACACGTGTGCAGGATAAATCCGCGGCTCCACCGCACGCGCCGTGAGCCTTAGAACATCGCCAACGTCAATTTCGGTGAGCAGGTAGGTGCGCGTCGCATTTTGGAAGGCGATATCCACGCTGTCGCCCGGTTCCAGAGCGGCGTACGTCATCGGCAAGGCAAAAGAAATGGTTTCAGAAGCGGAAAGGCTATCGAAAAGCCAGGCGTCCGCTGTCTTGCGGGCCTGTTCGCGGCTGAAAATCACAGGCAAGCTTGCCTGGGCAATATGGCCATGGTCGCCGTCACGCCTGACGGACCAGGCTGCCGCACGCCGGTAGGTGTCCTCACCATTGGTATAAACGATGCGCACGGCGACCGGTTGCTCCGCAGGATCGGCGCGAACGAGCCTGAACGCGGGCGCATCTGGCGCAGTTTCGATCATGTTCGCGATTGGAATCGTCGCAACCGGGACCGCAACTCCGCGTTGCTGGAACGCGATATGATCTGCGCGCTCAACCGTATCGAAAAAATAGGACAGTTCCAACGGCTGCAGGGCCTCACGCACGGACATTGCGCGGTCAATCACATAGCCATCGACAATTCCATGCAGCCCGCCGGCGTTCGCATTCGTGAACCCCGCGTCGTTCAGAATGGTGTCCACAATGCCTGACAAAGATCCCGAGCCGACCCGCCCCGTCAGCCAATGGCCATAGGTCCAGTTCGAGGCATCCTGCCAGGTCTCCGCAGCGAGCGGGAATGCCGGATATGGCCGTGCGTCCCAGGCATAAACGTAAAACCGTTCCACATCCACCGCACGACGACCATCAATGATGGATTGCGGGTTGTTCTCGGCCTTGAATTCGTCGTGCCCCGGATCAAAAAAGGAACGGATGGCTTCAATGTAGCGCCTCTGGATCAAATCATCGCGATCACCATTGGAGTGGTATGGCAGGCTCGATTCAACGCTCTTCGGGTCGACAAAAACATTTGGCTGGTTTGCGCCTCGGTCCACGGCAGGACAACCAACCTCAGTCAGCCAGATCGGTTTGCTCTCCGGCACCCAGGCGGTCGGTTCGGTAAGCTCCGCTCCATCCCGGCGCTCGTAATGGGGAGACCGCCACCAGGAGACGACGTCCTTGGCACGGTATATCCAAGGCTTGCCCAGGCCATCCGTGATCGGCGTGCGCACCTGCGCTTCACGATCTGCATCGGAAGCGTAATACCAGTCAAAATATTCTCCACCATTCACGTTGCCGCGCAGATACGCACGGTCGTAAATGCTCCGTGTGCCGGCAACGAGATCCGCATGGTCCTGCGTCGCGCGCCAGTCGGCGAGAGGCCAGTAGCAGTCGATCCCGACAGCATCGATGCTGTCCCGGGCCCAGAGCGTGTCGAGAGGAAAATAAACATCTCCGGGAACATCGCTCGGGACCACCGCCGGAAACTCTGACCAGTCCGCAGCGTACGTGATCCTGACTTCGGGGCCCAGGACCTGACGGACGTCATCGGCAAGTTGGCCGAGCGCATCGACGAATGGAAATTTCCCAACGTCATCTCTGATCCGGGTCAAACCACGCATCTCAGAGCCGATGATGAACGCGTCGATGCCACCGGCAAGGGCACATAGATGCGCATAGTGGAGGATGAACCTCCGATACCCCCAATCGACACCGCCCGTGTAGGTCACACGATCGCCGTCAACCATAAAGTCCTGTACTGCGGCAGCACCGATGAAGGCCTCAATTTCAGTCCGCGCCTGCGCTGTCGCATCCACACTGCCGGGAAGCCCAGGCGCTGTCGCCAACGTTATCCGGCCCCGCCAAGGGTAGGCGCCCTGGGCATCGCCGCCATATGGGTCCGGCAGCGCGTTACCATCCGGAACATCCATGAAGATGAAAGGATAAAATGTTGCCCGCAGGCCGCGCGAATTAAGATCTGCCAGCGCTTCCAGGATCGCATTGTCAGAGGGGGTGCCGCCATACGCAGGCCCGAGATCATCGCCGCCTTCGGCCAGGCGGGAGATGGTGTAGGCCGTCGCGCGGTCAACGCTGCTCACCTGCCACTGCAGCGGCGCTGTCACCTTGATTTTGCTCTCAACCCCCGGCTGCACGCGGCAGTGACCAGCCCTCAGATCATCACCAAACCAGCCCACCACCAATGCCGCATGCTTGAGAGATGGAAAACTCTCCTGCGCCTGGTCAAGCGCTGCAAGCCAGTCGGTATCAGCGTCAAAGGTATGGACGTTCTCACTTTCCCAGGCGCCATTTCCCGCTTTGCGGACGACCGGCTGGGTGGAACTGAAGAACTCCCCACTGCCCGGGATCACCGTGAGCGCAGTGATCTCATTTTCAAGGTTATCGACAGCGCGGAAAACCTCGAAGGTAAACTGTGGAATGCGGTTTCCGAAACGCGCCAGTGGTAAGCGCTCAAAAACAACGTATGCCAGCCCGAGAAATGCCGGGGTGCGATCCTCCCCCTCCTCCGATGCAATGAGTGGGTCTATCGCCTGATCCTCAGCGCCGGTATGGATCCGCACCTGAAAACGCGAACGATCGAAGGGTTTGCCGTCAGCCCAAATGCGTCCAATCCGTGTGACCGAACCTTCGCAGATCCCAACAGCGAAGTTCGCATAATAGACGTACTCGCGGTACTCCCGTTGCGCCCCGCCACTGGGGTTCCCGGCTCCTTTGCCAGACCCACCGGCCTCGCGTGTGGTGCGCACCTCTTCTTCGAATGGCGTTGCCCAGATCAACTGGCCGGCCAATCGGGCCCGTCCGTAAACGCGCGGGATTGCGGCTCCTTCCGTGCTCGCCGTTACCGAAACATCGCTCAGGCGAGGCCCTTCGAAAACCCGCGTTTGCCCGGAGGAGGCGAAGAGCGTTTCATCAACGAACGATCCAGCAATCGCGCCGGCCGCCCGCCCTAACTCGGCGCCTGAAATGCTCGAGCCGAATGCCGAAACCGATGGCAGCGCACTGCCTGCAATCGCTCCCGCAGTGCTCAAAGCCAAAGTTGCCATCAATCAAACTCTTTATCTTCTTGATCGTAGCTGAAACGGAAATGCGCTACCAATCGCCGCCGCCAGGCCTGACCAAGGGGAGCTACGTGGACGCCATAGCGTTCCTGGCTGTGCACCATGGACGCAGGGCTCACTTGAATGCCCAAGTGTTTGGCACTCATTCGCGCTGCCATGCGAAAAACAAGGACATCTCCGAGCTCAGCTGGTTCGGAGCACGGCCGACGCTCGAGGTATTCATCGAGCTTTTCAAGCAAAGGCTCGCCTGAGCCGTATTCAAGCCAATCCCGGGTATACGGGGGGAGCACATCAGGTGTGCGCAACCCGACCTCACGCGCCACGCCAATAATAAGGCCGAGACAATCGCAGCCCACCAACTTACGCGCCATCTGGTGGCGATAGGGTGTGCCAATCCAATCTTGCGCCGTTCTTACAATCGCAGCACGCGCGGCATCGTCGCAGGCACGACCGGCGGTCGCATTATCCCCCATCAAGCCTTTGTCTTCCGTAACGAGGCATCAGACCGGTTCGGATAACTTGTAACGAAATCGTTCCCCGGCATAAACGGATATCCACGGAAACGCTTCACGTTCGCAAATCGCGAACGGCACGTCTCCAACGTCTTGTCGCAACCAACAAACAGCGTCGCGTGATCACCCGGTGCCACCGCAAACGGGGGTGCCCGCCAAAGTTCGATACTCACAAAATGACCAGCCCCGGACTGCGCGCGGATATCATGCACACGTCCAGAATTGCCTCCCCCTGTCCATTCGCAGTGCCCGTTGCCGAGCCAATCTGATGGGACGTCGCCCTCAGCCTCAAAAGGGATCCGCGCCCCCACAGGTCCTGCCGTCACCGTAGCGGTAAAACTGTGAACGCTAGGCAAAAGATTCACACCACACCGCGCATCCCCCAGGGACGCATCACAGACGGCAAGAAAACTCCGCCCAACTGCCAGCGAGAGCTCCGCGGAAAGGCCGGCCAGCGTTGCCACAAATCCAGATTCAGTAGTTCGGACCTCAGACAGTCGCGCGGTTCGGTACAGCAGAAACTGTTCGGATGCTGCCCAATCGACAAGGAACAGCTTCACTACGGCATGATCGTACAAACCACGCTGGAGATCGCTGTCCGAAATTGAATCGGACCTCAAACCACCTGTCAGTTCCGCGCTATCTCGTGACAAACCGATGCTCGCGGCGATCTCCGAACCGCTTACGGCCGCTTGGGCTTCGTATCTCTCACCGTCGATGAAAACATCACGATCGTGATCCGTGAACCCCTGTACCAAGCCATCAGTGCGCTCGATACGCCAGCACCATGCCAACGTTGTGCATTGGCCAGAGAGGCGCTCATTGAATGTTGACGATACAGATTTCATTCGCGCAGCTCTACCAAGGCGATGTTCGGGATACTTCCATGCGAAAAATCGGAAAGTGAAACGTCAAGATGATCGCTCTCGAAGCGAACCGGCGTATCGAATTCAAATCCGGCTGTAATGACTGCTCCGGCTGCCGGTGGACTGGCCATCGGGAAGGTCACAACGCCCGTCAAATGGTTCACGGCAAAATCCGTTGAGAAAACCAACTCCTGCCCGTCAATTGCCACACGGACTGTTCCGTCAATTGGCTTTGTAATCAGCCTCATCCCAGAAAACGCACCATCGGATTGATACCGCTTGCTCAACTGAAAATTGAGCGTTGATCCGTCTCCGGTCCCGATGACCATGTCCTGAGGCGACGTGGACTGGCCCGGCAAACTGGAACTGTTGTCCGCGTGATCGCGCCAGCGGAAACCGTAAAGGCGCCCATGCCTGGCTTCAAAAAAAGCGATCACAGCATGGAGATCCGGCAGAGAGCGCACGCCATAACCCGCATTATAGCGACGCCGCGACTGGGACCAGCGCGCATTTCTGGTTTCGTGGCCAGAAATGGCCGACTGGATCTGTGTTCGAAACTCCGGACCGCCGCTTGATCCCCTGGAGATGGCGGTGGGGAAACGAACATCGTGGAACATTGGATAAAAATTCCTAGTTACGCAGCAACGGTTGCATGGCCGTTCATGCCAGATCAGTCGGCTCGACTAGAGATAACGCTGCCCACTGCGAACCGCGCGAGCGAGTGACGCAGCAATCTGGGACTCCGATCTGGCGAACTGTGTTGGATCCTGCGCGACGACTGTCACGTTGATCGGTGAAAGCGCTGTCGATCCACCCGGCATTGACTGCGATGTCCGCGTGGTTGGGATAGAAGCCACGGTCTGTCTGGATGCAGGACCGAAGAATGCTGGTTCCAGAAGCCCAAACAATTGAGCGGCCGAGCTGAGTGCCGCAGCCGGTCTACCCTGGGGACCGTTCTGCCCGGCAAACGAGCCTGAGATCGCACCATTGATTGGTGCCAATGCCTGCTTGAGCGCGGTATCGGAAACCCGCCTCAAAACCTGTGTGAGAACCGTGTCGAAACGTTGCCCCTCAATGCGTGCCTTCAAAAGGCCTTTCGCGAGATCTTCGGTCAATTTGCCTGCGAGGGTCAGAGACTGCCTCAGCGCCGCTTGCGAGCGTTCATGCGATGTTGACCCGGTTGGCGTCATAGCGATTGACCTTTTTCAGAGGGAAACAGATCCATGAGTTCGCGCAGCCG
>CAZGNQ010000007.1:7214-29695 GCA_964527285.1 uncultured Hyphomicrobiales bacterium
CTCGCTACCTTGAGCGGCGGAAAGGGCACCAACCTCACACGACAACGTTTCCTCCGGCATGCTCGTACCGCCAGCACGTATGGCGCACATAATGACGGTCTGAAGTTCGCGCGCCGTCAAACCATCGCGGCTCCCTCTGGTCAGAAGCTCGGCAAATGACTGCAATCCGAGCCGCTGCTCGATATCCGCCAATGCTCTCAGCGTCAGAACACCACAAACCCGGCGGCTGCCCAAATCAATCGTCACCTCTCCGCGCATGGTCAGCTTCATCATGATATGGAAGTGAAATTCAGAATGCCGGCTGACTCCAGAGTGATCTCAAAGCGCAGCTCTTCGTTGTAAGTACCGGCATATTCAAGCCGCGCAATATGGAACGGCCCCTCCATGATGCCGAAGTCGGGGATACAAACCTGCCAATTCACGATACTTCCATTGAAAAAGAGATGTCTAACCAGAGCATCCGACGACGAATCCTTAAATAACCCATTGCCCGACAGGCTGGCTGAGCGGGTGCCCGCGCTTTCAAGAATTTCACGCCAGTTTTCAGCGCTTTCGGTGTGGGTGATGTCAATGCTCTCCGTTTGGAGGGAAAACTGACGTTCCCTCAGTCCGGCGACCGTCTGGAACTGCGCAGCGGCATCATCATACACCTTTAAGAGAAAATCGCGTCCTCTTTGCGCGGCCATTGGAATTCCTTGGATTGTTTGATACTGCTGTTATGTTCGTGGCCTAAAATTCGATACGCCACAGGCAGCCACGCTCGTGCGCCGAAGCGTACCGCTACCTCATCATATCCCTGTGGGCTGGGTATAACTGTTTCAGGTTGGAGGATTATCGCCTTCGTCGCGCTCAGTGGTCACGCGAACGGTCAATTCGGCGTGCGCACCGACCTCGCGATCCAGGCTTTCCACCGTAAGCGATGCCAAGTGGCGATCGACAATTCGGACGTCTGCCGAGGGTTCCGTCGCTGTTTCGAGCGCAGTTCGAAGCGCCGAAATCACACGATAAAGCTCGGCCCGCCCTGGTTGATCCGACCAAACATTCAGAACCAGACGGTGTATCGCGAAATCATGGTCCACACCGCCGGCAAAATCGGATGAAATTTTACCGAATGTCAGGAATGGCCGGCGCGCGTGCCGCGGCGGCTGGTCATATATCCGGCCCAGAACCGCGTTGGAGACTTCGATGTCATTGCTCAGGAGCTCATAAATCGCCTTCTGAACCTCCCAACCTGAATCAATCGACATACCGATCATCCTTCGACAGGGCGCGTCATATTCCGGCTTGCGCGCAGGGTTGTGGTCCGCGGCCTTAGGAATAAGGGGCTACGTTCCGATTTCGACGCAATGACATTGCATCCAATGCCCTGGCGCCTTCTCATCGTCCAGAACGGCAAGGATCTGAAACGTACGGCTGCCCGAAACCAGCCGCATGGCCGCATTGATATCAGTGCGATATCGGACAACAATCGAATGGGTGATTTCGCTGCCGAGACGATCATAACGGCGAACCTCCCGACCCGAAATCGGCGTCACTGCGCCCCATACCGGCCCGACGTCCTGCCAAGTACGCTGTCGGCCGCCTGCTCCATCGCTGAGATCAACCGGTGCCTCGAGGCGAAAGTGATGGCGCAGATCTCCTATCCGTATCATGCTCATAGCTGAAAGGGCCGAATGTCGGCGATCAGTGCAGCAATATCAGGCCGCGACAGCAGATGGTCCGATCCATTGCCGGCCCCACTGCCATGCACATCGCGGGTCTCAAAAAAATGTGCCGTGATGAGAAGGAGCGCGCGACGTAATGTTTCGGGCACGTCCGTTCTCTGAGGGCCATAGCCGCATGAAAAATCGATCTCAATTCGGGGGCCTGATGCCTGACCATCGGTCGCCAGAGCCTGTGGTTCCTGGAATAGGATCCGGCCCGCTTCATATTGGACGTCAACGGAATAACTATCTGTGCTCACGACCGATGCTGCACCGGTGCCGTCGTCGTAGCGAACCGCATCGACATTTTTGAATGGAATGATCGGCAGCGTGACCGCCGAGACGCATGAGCCGGAGCTGATCCGATAGGTCCAGCTTTGATCGATCAGAGCGACGCGGAGCGACTGCTCAAGGTGAAGACGCGCCGCTGCAATGGCACTTCCGACGATTGCGTCCTCTTCAGCGGTTGAAACGCGCAGAAAGGCCTTTGTCTCATCCAGCGACAACGGCTCCATACTTGGAGGTGCGAGAGGAATAAGCTGCAAGACCGTCACTCCGATGCAGGGCGGAACGTTTTGCAATTCAAGACGACAGGCGACGGCAGTGCGGGGGAGGGTAGTGCCTGCCCTGCCGCTTAGTGAACCGCTGTTTGCTTGCCTCAGTGTCCGCTCCTCGGCGGACTTGCCGGGCCTCTTGGCAACCCGCAAGGGTGGGTTGAACGCTGAAGCGTTGGACCGGCCGTTGCCGAATGCTACAGACCGGGCCGCACGAGAAAGCCGCGGGCTTTTCGCAGCTCGCTGGATCAGCTGACCGCGAATTTCAGAAACTTGACGGCATTGAAATCCTGAACACCTCCGCCCACACGTTTTGTCGTGTAGAAGAGAACATAGGGCTTTGCGCTGAACGGATCACGAAGAACACGGACACCGATACGATCCACGATCAGATAGCCACGATTGAAATCACCGAATGCAATCGAGAGCGAGCCGTCGCTCAGGTCAGGCATTTCCTCACACTCGACGACCGGGAAGTTGAGCAGCGACGGCATTGCTCCCGGCTGAGTTGCGGGTTGCCAGATGTAATTGCCGTCGGCATCCTTGATCTTTCGGATCTGGCCCTGAACCCGCCGATTCATCAACCAATGGGCGTTGTTCCGGTACGGGGCAGCGATAGAATACACGAGATCGATCAACCGATCGAGCGGATCAGTCGCGGGAAAGTCTGCTGCGACACCCGTCGCAATGGTTCCGAGTCTGCCCCAGGTCCACGCGCTTTCGTCGACGACCGGATAGGTCAACAGGCCCTTGGGTTGCGTTAAGCCATCACCGCTGAGAAAGGCACGGGTTTCCTGTTCCGCGAAAGCCATTTCCACTTCCTGCGCGATCCATGCATCGATGTCGACGGCGCTGTCGTCGAGCAAGGCTGCGGATGCCGCAGGCATCGCATAAAGCTCCATGGTCGGGAACGACATTTCGGCAAGTGTGGGGCTCGTGGTTTCTGGCCGGCTTGCGGTCTCCCCCACCCAGCCAGTGCCCGGACCCGAAATCGAGAATGGGCGCTTATAAACATTAGCGCTGACCTGGCGTTGACCGGCCACACGACGCAATGGCGACAGATCACGCAGACGGCTCAAAACGGTGTTTTCGGTCTCGTCAGGCACCAGATAACCACCGTCAGCGGCGCTCCCGACCGACAGGGCCTTTGCCTCCATCGGCGCAACGGCACCGGTGCGCATATAGGTTTCAAACGCCGATTTCGCCTCGCTCGGCAACGCGCCGATGGCTGCCCCAACACCGTCAAGGGGAACACGACTTTGGCTGCGGGCCATGACGTCGAGACGGCGCTGCTGGTCTGAAAGCGCAGTGTTCAGCCGTGCAATCTTATCCTCTGTAACTCAGTCGGCACCGCTGCGTTTTTCAATCTCTTCCAGCCGCTGATCGTTTGCGACACGGAATTCTGCAAAGGTTTGCATGAATTCCTCCATGGCCGCGGAGATGGCCCGGATTCCAATCGCCTTGCTTTCCATGAGTTCACTCACCTTTCACTCACCGCGCACCACGCGAATGGCATCACGAATGCAATTCACAGTATCAACGCATCTGCCTTCGTTCGAAATAAATGTATCATCACTTCCATATGGCGGGGATACGTTTTCGCTTTCTTTCACAAAAGCGCCTTTGACCCCATATTGACGGTCTGGAAATGTGATTGCGCTCTGGCGCAACACACGAGCGCCATCGACTGGGCCGCCATCTCCAATGGTTCTCGCGATGCTGGACACACGGGCCGTGTCCTGCATGGGGAACGTGACAAGTGAGATTTCCCAAAGATCGACTTCATCAAGCTGACGAATACCCGTGGCCGGATCAGTTTTTGCCCTTCGCGTGACAAAACCGATGGAGAGGCCATCAATCACGCCATCGCGAACCAGTTGGGCGAGTTCGGCACCGCGTTTGGCGGCGAGATGGATGACGCCTTCACACCACAAACCAGATTTCGTCTCGGCGATGGTCTCCCACCGGCCGATGGGCTGCCCGGGATCGTGTTGAAACAGAAACTTGATGCCGGTTGGCCCGCGACGCTTGAGTGCGGCACGAAACGCGCCCGGCGAGATCCAGTCACAGGCATGATCGCAAAGATTGAAACGGGCGGCATACCCGCTGATTGGAAATGTCTCGCTGAGCCTGGGGTCTCTCTCTTCGATCATAATGCTTTCCCAAAGGTATCATTGGCGTAATGGGGATGCGGGGTTTTCAGCCAGATCGTGATGCCAATCCAAGCATTATTCGCTTCTCATCATCGCTGAGAAATGTGGCCTGACTGATCCTGTTCCAAAGGGCGTCGCGCTCTTCGGAAAGCGCAGAGAGTTGATTGCGCTCCAGCACAATCTCGAGCTGCTGACCGCCAGCGAGAGGCTGCAACCAGCGCTGAAACCCAGAAGCGATCTTTTGCGACAATGGGAGAACCGTCTGACGCCAAAACGCCCGTTGCGCTTCACGGTAATTGGAATATGTGTTGTCTCCCGGGATGCCGAGAAGCATCGGGGGAACGCCAAGCGCCAGCGCAATGTCGCGTGCGGCGCTGTTCTTGGCCTCAATGAAATCCATGTCCTTGGGGCTGTAGCCCATGGATTTCCAATCCAGGCCACCCTCCAGCAGTAAGGGGCGCCCCGCATTGCGCGCGCCCTGGAAACCGGCTTCCAGTTCAGCCTTCAACCGCTCGAACTGATCCCGGCTCAGCCGCCCCTGTGAGGATTGGTAGACAAGCGCACCGGAGGGCCGGGCGGCATTATCAAGTAGCGCCCTGTTCCACTGGCAAGCCGTATTGTGGATGGCGATCGCCGTGCCCGCAGCATTGACCGGGGCATGTCCGTAATGATCGTCCAGGGGATGAAAAAACGCGAGGTGCAGCACCGGATCGGGCAGGGCGGGCGAAGCCGCGTGCAACGCGAACCTGATTGTGCGAGCCTGGGTGCGATAGTTGAAGCCTGTGGGCCAGCCGTCACGACCTGTGACCACCGATAATCGGTCAGGCCGCAGCAAGCTTATGCCGGTGAGCCGTCCTGCGGTGCTCGCGCCGTGGAGATAAGCATTTCCGGAGAGAAAAAGATGGCTCACCACGGCTTCGATGAGGTCCGTCGTGCTGGCCATGCCCACGGGGCATGCGAGCAGATCGAGGATCGGGTGACTATCGACGGGGGCTCCGTCAAGCGTCACACGCCAGGGGACGGTCGCTGTTGCCTCGCTCACCAGCCGCAAGCAGCGATAGACAATCGGGTTGCTCAGATAACCGTCGCGCGCGAGCGAGCCGAAATCGCGTGCCGAAGGCCGCCCGCCGGGAAGGGACAACAATTCAACTGCGGCGCTGGAGTAGGACTTGAATTCATCGGGCTCGGGTGCCCCGGGCACATGATCCGGTGCAACGGTCGCCGGCGGATGCCCCGCAGCGGGCCTGGGTTGCGAACTACGCCCAGTGCCCGCATCGCGACTGGGCCACGAGAAGGCTTCAAGAACGCGGGCGGACCAGCCTGCGCCAACCCGAGCGGCCTCGTCGTTTCTGGCGCCGCTCCTGCCGCCTGCTGCCGCCCCGCGGCCTTCCTCGCGATCGTGCGTATCCATGCGCTGCTCCCCCACCCTTGATCCGATGGCGCGGCCGGCCGTGACTGAGTCCGGGGGCCATCGGTGGGACCGTGGGGAGGATCATAAATCGCATCCCAACGGCGGGGATTTCATTGACCGAGATAGCGGATCTGCGCCCCTGAGCCAGCGCGCTCGGCGAGGTCCGTCAGTGCCCAGACGAGGGCGTCGACGCGGTCCGGCGAACGCCCACCGGGCAGCCCATCACGGGTGAAATTGCACATTTCATCCTCCAGCGCGTTCAATGCGTTGGCCGAACGCACATGGCGCACCAGCCCACGGGCGTAGAGCGCGGCGATTGGCTCGGCCCGGGTATATTTTCCACGTCTGGCATGGACCGTGCGCACCGGCAGGCACGGATCGATGTGGTGCAGCATGGCCGTCACCAGTTCTCCCCCTTGATTGACCTCCGCAACCGTCAGATCGCACTGGTGCGCGTGAAACAGATCGACGGCGGCCTGCGCCCACACGTGCGGGGCCGCGCCCTGCAACGTGCCGTCGTGCAAAACATAAAATTCTCCTGTCGTGCCCTTGGCAGCCACGACAAGTCCGCAGGCGTCCGAGCCAGCGTGCGAGGTCACGGGCGGATCAACGGCCACGACGACCCGTGACAGGTCCGGCACCGCATCGCACGCGATCCTGTCCAGCAACGCGCGCGACCAAAGCGCGCCGTCTGCCTGCTCCAGGAATTCGCCTGCCAGTTCCTGCCGCGCCATGACGGAGCCGCCGTACAGCGCGGCCATCATCTCAGCGAAGCCGTCTGCGAGGTTTGCGGCATTGTCCGATGTCGCAGCGCGCGTCACGACGGTATGAACCGGATCATCCAGCAAAGCGCGCAGCAACGGCATGGTCTTTGGCGTCGTCGTCACCAACTGGCGGGGCCAATCTCCCAGGCGCAGGCCGAACTGGAGCATGTCCCACGTGCTTTGCGGATGACGCCATTTGCACATCTCGTCGCACCACGCGGCGGCAAATTGTGGCCCACGCAGGCCAGCCGGCGTCGCTGCGGAGAAAATATGCGCCGTCGAGCCATTCGGCCACACCACACGATTTTTGGAGGTTTCAAAGCGCACGCCCAGTTCCGGCGGCGCCACCGCCAGGAGGCCGGAGACGCCTTCCACCATGACCGCGCGTGCAGCATCCTTCGTCTCGCCAACCAGGGCGATGGGCGTCACCGGCCGATCCGCGAAAGGTGCCTCGCCCATCGCAAGTGCGTGCACCCATTCCGCACCCGCCCGCGTTTTTCCAGCGCCGCGACCGCCCAGAAACAACCATGTGCGCCACGGCTGCGGACCGCTGGCCGACCGGCTGGGCGGCAACTGCTCATCACGCGCCCAGACCTGCCAGTCACCCACCAGACGTTTCAGATCGCCCGGCCGCATCGCCCGCAAGTGCTCCATCAGCGTGCCGTTGGTGACCGAGGACGCCAAGCCGTCGCGCAATCGTCTCGCGCCATTGCTCCGCATCGCTGGCGCCGTCTTCGCCGATATCTGCATCGCAGTCCTTGAGTTCATTGCGGGCGGACTTCTCGTAACTTTCGATCAATTGGGCGGTCTTGATGACCGCCGTGATCCGTTTCATGGCAGCTTCGACATCGGGCACAGTTTCGCCAGGATCGGTGTCGGTGTCGGTGTTTTGGGAACGGCCGCAAATCGGCGCGGGAAAAAGCCCATCAATCTCCTCGTCGATGCGCGCGCGCATTTCGGCCAGAACCTCAAGGCGACGCAGAAGCTGCCGACGCCTTTGCACAAAACGAGGATTGGTATTGGAATGGGGAGTGGAATTGGGTTCGGGGCCGGCGCCGCGTGGCGCGCCCCGCGGAACGGATTGGCTCATTAGGATCTGCTCAACGCCTGATTGCGGGCGAGCCACCGGGTGAGATACCACGGTCGCTCGTCGACAAGTATCGGGGCGGCCGTTGCGCTGAGCAGTGGGGAAACGGCGCGCCATTCAATTGTTCGCGCCAAGAGCGAGCGCAGACGCGCGGCTTGGATCGCCGTTGCACGCAACCCGCGGGGCAACTGTCGTGCATCGAGAAGGGCGCGTTTAGGCCAATCTTGGCTCAAGTGGACGCGCAGGACGGCCGTCTCTCTTTGGGTTGCTGCGCGCCCTCTGCTTCAGGATTTCCCCCAGACCGCGCAAACATTAGAACGAAATGATGAAGCGCTCCACGTCGTCTTCATCGACCTTGTTTTCCGAAATCGCAAAAGAACGCACCGAAATGCCGGCGTCGTGCACGGTCTGCGGGTCGCCGCTGATGAGTGGGTGCCACCAAGCCAGATCGGCGCCATTGGCCACCAGCCGGTAAGCGCAGGTTTCCGGCAGCCACGCGAGTTGCTCAACGAGGTCAGGCGTCAACGCCACACAGTCCGGCACGAGGGTATGGCGATCAGCATAGGCGGTGCAGCAACAGGCGCCGATATCGAGTAGGCGGCAAGCGACACGGGTGAAGTAAAGCGCCTCAGTGTCGTCGTCCTCCAGCTTGAGAAGACAACAGCGCCCGCACCCATCACACAGCGCTTCCCATTCGGTGGAGCTAAGCGCCTCCAACGGCTTTTTGCGCCAGAAGCCTGGATCGAGCGCCACGTCCGCCGTCGCATAGTCATCGCGCTCAACTGCCATAGGCTGGCCCCATCTGCGAGATTGTGTTGATGCCCAGGAGGCCGCGTCCTGGCGCGATGGACCCGCATGCTCGGGACCGGTCGCCGCGCCGGGTTGTGCCGTGCCGCCGCAGGCTTGGAACTTTACCCGCTGCGGTCTTCCACACGCTGGCGGCCACAGGCAAACCGTTTTAAGCGTATCGCCACGAGAGGGCTGCGTGCGCTCAGGCCCCTGGCGGCAGCGCTTTGCGCCGGCGACCACGGGCACGATGCTGCCCGCGCCATCAGGATGTCACGCCCCATGGGAGATCAGCCATGAGTGACTGGATGTACAAACGCGGCGGCGGTCGTAGCCGGCTGTTCAGTTGGCTCGACCTCGATGCGTGGATCGATTCCAGCCTTCACGACAGCGGCACCGATGCCAAGGACTGGTGGGCCCGCGCTTCGGCCTTCATGGGGCGGTTTCGGGTCACCGGCGTGCGCAAGGTCGGCGTAGAGCTGGCGTCGGAGGGCCTCACGGTCGGCACCGCCGGCTTTATGGTCCTGCTGGCGCTGGCCATCCCCTCGTTCGAAGCGGTGGATCGCGACGACTGGCGGGCGACGGGTCAATACTCCGTGACCTTTGTCGATGAAGAGGGCAATGAACTCGGCAAGCGCGGCATTCTGCACTCTGACGCCGTGCCGCTGGAAGAGATCCCGGACTATCTCATCAAGGCAACACTGGCGACGGAAGACCGCCGCTTCTTTGAGCATTTCGGGGTCGATATTTTCGGCACGCTGCGCGCGCTCGTCGAAAACCTGCGGGCCAACAGCGTCGTGCAGGGCGGAAGTACACTCACGCAGCAGCTCGCCAAGAACATCTTCCTGTCGTCCGAGCGCTCCATTGAGCGAAAGATCAAGGAGGCGTTCCTGGCGTTGTGGCTGGAAAGCCGCCTGACCAAGAAAGAGATCCTGAAGCTCTATCTGGACCGGGCGTACATGGGCGGCGGCGCCTTCGGTGTGGAAGCGGCCTCACAGTTCTACTTCGGCAAGTCCGTGCGCGAGATCACGCTGGCCGAGGGCGCGCTGATGGCGGGCCTTTACAAAGCACCGACAAAGTATGCGCCGCACGTCAATCTGGCCGCGTCGCGCGCACGCACGAGCGAGGTGTTGGACAACCTCGTCGAGGCGGGGTTCATGACCGAAGGCCAAGTGCACGGTGCGCGTCTCAACCCGGCCGTTTACGTGCCAACGGGCAATCCCAACAGCCCGGACTGGTTTCTCGATTGGGCCTTTGACGAGGTCCGCCGCCTGGTGCGCGGGCGTGGCGAATACGTCCTGACCGCCACAACAACGCTCGACATGCGCCTTCAGCAGGTCGCCGAAGCGGCTGTTCAGAACGTCATGAAGACCGACAGCCGCGCACGCAAGCAGAGCCAGGCCGCCCTTGTGGGCTTGAAGACCGATGGCGCGGTGAAAGCACTCGTCGGCGGGCGCGATTATGGGCGCAGCCAGTTCAACCGGGCGACATCGGCGCGCCGTCAGCCGGGCTCATCGTTCAAGCCCTATGTTTACCTCGCCGCCCTCGAATACGGCGGCTATTCGCAGAACTCATCGGTGCGCGACAGCCCCTTCTCGTGCGGCCGCGGCCACAGCGTGAAGAACTATTCCGGGGGCTACCGCGGCCGGATGACGATGAAAACGGCGCTGGCGCGATCAACCAACACGGTGGCCGTGAAACTCAGCCATGAAGTTGGTCGCAAGAAAATCATTGAAGACCTGGACAAGATGGGCATCGACGGCGTCCGGCCAAGCTGCACGATGGCGCTCGGCGACACGGGCATCACCGCGTTGTCCCACGTCGGTGGCTACGCCGTGTTCGCCAATGGTGGCATGGAGGCTCAGCCTTACGGCATCCTGGAAATCCGGAACTCCTCAGGCGAGCTGATCTATCGCCGCGACAGGGACGAGCCGGAGCCTCAACGCCTCTATCAAGAACAGGCCGTTGCCGATCTCAATGCCATGCTCGGCGCTGTGGTCACCTCGGGCACCGGCCGGCGTGCACAACTGGATTTCACCACGGCAGCCGGAAAAACCGGCACGAGTTCAGGTTATCGCGACGCCTGGTTCATGGGTTATACCGGGGCTTACGTGGCTGGTGTCTGGTTCGGAAATGACGATTTCCGCCCCACCGCGCGTGTCACGGGGGGCAGCCTGCCGGCAATGATGTGGAAGGAATTCATGACCGGCGCGCACACGTCGCCGAACATCCCACCGATCCCAGGCTTGCCGCTGCACCCCAACCAGGTGGCCGAGATGGCGCGATTGGAGCGCCTGCGTGCGCAACAGCCAGAAGCCGTGGCCGATCCCGCAGCGTCGCGTCGCGACACGATGCCCGATAAGACACGCACCATTATCGAGACGATTGCCAAGAGCCTCAAGCAGGCGCGCGAAGGACCCTTGACATCAGCTCAACGCGGCGACGGGGCGCCCGATGAGGCCGCCTCGGCCGATGGAGACGTGACCGGCAGTGCGCGACGGGGCGCATCGGCGACCGGGGTTACGGTTCGGCCACAGCAGCGGGGTTGACCAGACCACACCCCGCCGTCGGGTAAACATGCCATCCGACGCGCATGGCATGGGTCACTGTTCGATCGATGGTGGTTTGTGGACGCGAGCACATTCGTCGATGCCCCGCCGCAACCATGGCGCATAGAACCACGGGGCAATATCCGCAGCAAAGTGGCGCCCCGCATCTCCGCATCCCTGCCGAACATCGGCGCGGCCCACATCTCGCTCAGCTAAAGGCCGACGCCCGGCCACGCTGAAATCAGGAGCACACAGGCGTGCGCCTCATCTTCAACTTCATTGTGTTTGTGAGCGTCGGGCTGATCACGGGGTTCGGCTCCGCGCTCTATATGCTCGACACCGGAACCGCGCTCACCACACAGCGGGCGGGCCCGTGGGTGGCCTGGACCCACGCCGGCCGTGTTGACGCAGACCCCTACACCTATGCCCGACTGGCGCGCACGGGCGCATTACCGATCACGAGCGCAAGCGTGAAGTACTTCTCCGCCGCCACCGACAGCAGCGGTTCGGTCATCGACGGCGATTGCACCTACGAGTTGCGAGGGAAAGGCCCACTGGCCCAGTGGTGGACGCTGGCGGCGTTCGACCAGAACGGTCAGCTGATGTCTAACCCAGCGGGCCGGCACGCTTTTTCGTCCGAGAGCGTCATGCGTGGCAACCGCGGGAACTACGTCATTGTGCTGTCACGCATGCCGGCCAGCGGAAACTGGCTGCCAGTGAACACGTCCTACCGGGTCCGCCTTGTGATGCGCGTGCACCAGTCCGACGTGCTGTCTGAAACGACCGATGAGGAGACTTCGCGGGCGCTGCTTGACCTGCCTGAAATCGTGAGGACCGCATGCTGAAGTTTCCGCGCCTCGCCGATCACTGGACGCTCTTCTGGGCGTTCGCCGGCTTGATCTTTGGTGGCATCGTCCACATTGTTACGATTTTTGCGTTGCCGGCTGTTGCGTCATCCAGCGCCTGGGAACGCATCAGCGCACTGACAGAGCCCAACCAGCTTTATGTTTATCTCGGGGCGGCCCAAGGCCCGGCACCGCTGCCATTGATGGCGCCCGACATTCGTTATGCCATTTGCCGCTACGACGTGAGCAATGGCCCTGTGCAGATCTCAACGCAATTCCTCGATGGCACGTGGTCCATCGCTCTTTATACGCAGAGATCGGCGAATTTTTATACCATCACAGGGCTCGACTTGAAACGTCGCGACCTGACGATGATCCTGAATAGGGCGCAAGACGGCGGCATCACGACCCCTGTTTCAGAAGGGGCGAAGACAAGCACGGTTACGGTTGCCGTGCCTCAGCCACGCGGTTTGATGATGTTGCGTGCGCCCGTCCGCAGCGATGCGTATGAGTTGCAGACCCACGCTGTTTTGAAAGGCTCCGTCTGTGAGCCGTTTGTCGATACTATGGACCCGCCCGACGCTGCGTCATGAATGGCGGAGCAATGCCCGAGGCGGGCAAAAAAGTTTTCAGTCTAAAAATATCAAAGCGACGAAAGCACGCGCAAAACATCAGCGCTGCAGCGTAGGTTGGATCAACCAACGCTGGTGCTGGCCATCGCGCAATGTGCTTCCATGCCCGCTTCAATGTCGGAGGAAAGGCCGCGATCGTATTTCAAACGTACGGCTTTCATTTCGTCGACACTGGCATGGCGTTCGATCCGGACCCCGGTCCAAAGAAGCACTTGTCCTCGCCCGGATGCGTCCTGCGAGCGGCGACGCAGACGCGCCGATCGTTTTGCAGATGCCACACTTGGAAATGGCAGTAGCTGGCCCATTATTCCCCGCCTTTATTCTTCCTTTTCACTTGCATATCCAACGCCTCATCCGTGCTGAACATACGAAAGGCAGAACATCAATTCGAATTTAAGAAAAGGTGAATGGCAATGGCATTCCAAAAATTATCCAAGCATCTGAAATTATGTGGCATCAAAGCAATACCGGGTGTCGAGTTGCAACAAGAACTCATTCTCTGACCCATCCGGTTAAGAGGCTTCCGCCCAGATGCGTGAGCCGTTTCGCCCATCATAGGCAATCAGCAAGGCCCGGGGATATGTTGATAAGGAGCGACTGTTGAGCAGGCTGTTGTGCGCCCTAGACGAGGCTCTACAGGTGCGGAGTTTGGTAACAGCACAGGCCATGGCAGCGTTCGCATTGCAGCGGCCAACGCGAGACATTGCGACGCAGCTGTTCAGCCAGTTTCCGTCCGCGTGCTGCGTCCCGCCGGTGCAACAGCCAAACGCCGATGTAAGGGCGACGTCACAGCCCAGTCGGTAAAACGAAGCCGTTAACGTCCGACATCCGTTGAGACGCGCGCCGCACCGGCAGGCCAACGTCGAGCACAGCCATTAGAATGGCCATGCCGGGCGCTCCTGCCAGAGCCAGTCGCCAAGAAGCGGATCGAGATCACGCGTCTGGATCTCAAGCACCCAAAGGTCGCGGTCGGTGCGCCGCATCCGTTCAAGGAGAGCGTCGGCCGCTTCTTCCAACTCACCCGCGGGCGTGCGTGGCCGCCATTTGCGGTCGTCCCTGTCGCTGAGTTCAAATGCGGAGACCGGCTCATAGATCACCGCATTGCCATTGCCGTCTCGCACCTTGATCAGTATGGCGCCAAAATCAGCATCGCCCGCGTGCAGGACGGTCGCAATTCCGCCACGCGCAGCCACCTGGCGCAGATAGGCCGTCACCCAGACATTGGCGCGCAGCTGCATGGATGCCTCTTGAACCGAGTGGACGGTGTGTCAGCCCGCCGCAGCGAGGCCCACAGCGCTACGGGCAACTTGCTCACGCGCGTGATGCCGAGGGAAGGCAAATGTCAGAACCGGAACACTCGGCGGTGGACCGGAACCGCCGGCGCCGCGTAGACCCACCATCAAAACACAACATCAGCGCGGATGCCGATGTCCAGCCGATCAAGCGAACGGCGAACCGCTATGCTCCAGCGCTGCACGGTTTGACAGACACACGCGATCGCCACCCTGTACAGGCGCGCCGCCGGGGCCTATCGCCGAATTGAACTGGAAATTCCTCATCCATGGCTTCACTTAATCTCCAGCAGATCCGCGACGATATGAGCTTCCTGGACGACTGGGAAGAAAAATACCGATATGTGATCGACCTTGGCCGCGACCTCGAGCCGCTGCCGGACGCTTTTCGCAGCGCCGAAAACAAGGTGCCTGGCTGCGTCAGCCAAGTCTGGCTTCGAACAGATGTGGCGGAAGGTGACGCGGGTGAAGGACCGCACCTTAAGTTTATGGGCGATTCCGATGCGATGATCGTCAAGGGATTGGTGGCCATTTTGATCGCCATTTATTCGGGCAAATCGGCCGAAGAGATCAGGGCGCTGGATGCGGAAGGCGTTCTTGCTGAACTGGGTTTGGAGGACAACCTCACGCCGCAGCGCTCCAACGGGTTGAAATCGATGGTTCAGCGCATCCGTGCCGATGCCGAACGCGCAATGGACGCCTGATTGCAGCCTGTTCCTCTGTGCGCGGGACGGTTTTCGGGTGCACTGAGGCTGCCCGTCAACCGTTGCACTGTCCGTTGCGCAACCGCCAGACCCGTGGCGGCCAGCGCACAGACGCCCATCTCGCGACCGCCGTCTATCGCCCGCCGCCTATCGGCCGCCCCGTCGCCCGACAGCCGTCCAACGACTGCTCATCTCTCGGAAGACTGCCGTCCGCCCCAGGCTTCCCACACTTAAAATCTCCCGACATCGCGGGCTGAACCCGGCCACTTACGGTCAGGATCGCAGGATGCGCCTTGACGCCTCCTCTCGCAACAGGCCCAATGCCACGGGCGTCATCGGGCGGCCTGTGCAGCAGGACCGATCCGTCGGCCTGCCGACAGCGAAAACTTATCTGGAGTGATCATCCATGAGATTTGGTCTTTGTTCTGCCGTTGCCTGCCTGGCAGCGGTGCTTGCAACCGGTTCCGCCGCGGCAGCAGAGCAGCAGTTTATTTCCATTGGCACCGGCGGTGTGACGGGTGTGTATTATCCAACCGGTGGTGCCATCTGCCGCCTGGTGAACAAGGGCCGCAAAGAGCACGGCATCCGCTGCGCTGTGGAATCGACGGGCGGCTCGGTCTACAACATCAACACGATCAAGGCTGGCGAACTCACCTTCGGCGTCGCCCAGTCCGACTGGCAGTACCACGCCTACAACGGCACGTCCAAATTCAAGGACAATCCGTTCCCGAAGGTCCGCGCGGTGTTTTCGGTCCACCCGGAGCCGTTCACGCTTCTGGTGCGCAAAGACAGCGGCATCACCAGCTTTGAAGGCCTCAAAGGCAAGCGCGTCAACGTGGGCAACCCGGGCTCCGGTCAGCGCGCGACGATGGAAGTCGTCATGAATGCGTTCGGCCTCGCGATGGACGATTTCGCCCTGGCCACGGAGTACAAAGGCTCCGAGATGGCCAAGCAGCTGTGCGACGGCAACATCGACGCGATGATCTACACGATCGGCCACCCGGCAGCCGCCATCAAGGAAGCCGCAACGACGTGTGAGCCGAAGCTTGTGTCCGTCACGGGCGCGCCAGTTGAAAAGCTTGTCGCTGACAACCCGTTCTACCGGGTCGCGACGATCCCGGGCGGCATGTACAAGGGCTCACCGGATGACACGACGACGTTCGGCGTGGGCGCGACTTTCGTGACCAGCGCGGACATCTCTGATGACGTGGTGTATGAAGTCGCCAAAGCGGTGATGAGCAATATCGAGGATTTCAAGAAGCTGCACCCGGCGTTTGCCAATCTCGACCCGAAGCAGATGGTCAAGGATGGCCTGTCCGCGCCGCTGCATCCCGGTGCTGAAAAGGCCTACAAGGAGCTTGGCCTGCTCTGACGCGGCGTTTTTTCAGTAAGCGCGTTTCATAGATGTGTGACGATAGAAAACCTCGCTCCGGCGGGGTTTTCTTTTAACCGCCTCTCGTTCAGCCTTTATGACAAACATGTGTCGACACCGGCTGATCGTGCGGTTAGCGTTGGAGACCTCCCCGTCGACCGGAGCCCATTTGCATGACCACCGCATCACCCACCATGTCGTCCGCCGAGGAGATGGTCGCCCAGTCCGATACCGGCGCCAGGGCACCTGCAAATTGGCAGGGGCGGATGATTGTCGGATTGTGCATCGCGTGGTCGGTCTTCCAGCTTTATATCGCTTCAAAAGCGCCGGGCGTCCTGGCGCAGATGACCGGCATTAATGACTTTGCAAATATTGTTGCACAGGCGCGTTATGTGCACCTTGCGTTTGCGCTTGCGCTTGCCACTTTTGCCTTTCCCCTGTTCAAGTCATCACCGCGCGGTCACATCCCCTGGTACGATTGGCTACTGGCAGGCATAGGCGTTGCCTCTTGCCTGTATCTGATCATTTTTCGCTTTGAGATCGCGGACCGGCCAGGGCTGTGGAACACCACTGACATTGTCATGTCGACGCTTGGCATGGGCGTGCTGCTGACCGCGGTGTACCGCTCGCTCGGACTGCCATTGATGATCATCTCACTCGTCTTCCTGTCGCTCGCCCTTTTCGGCGGCGAGAGCGAGTACATCCGGAACATCACCAATTATGCCGGCGCCTCTTATTCCAAGGCAATGGGCCATTACTGGATGCAGACCGAGGGCGTGTTCGGCGTTGCGCTTGGCGTCTCGACGACAATGATCTTCCTGTTCGTGCTGTTCGGTGCATTTCTGGAAAAAGCGGGCGGCGGCAACTGGTTCATCAAGGTTGCCATCGCTTTGCTCGGCAGCCTGCGGGGCGGCCCAGCGAAGGCTTCGGTGTTGTCGTCCGCCCTCACTGGCATGATCTCCGGCTCCTCGATCGCCAATACCGTCACCACAGGCACGTTCACCATCCCGCTGATGAAGCGTATCGGTTTCCCGGCAGAAAAAGCCGGAGCGGTAGAGGTGGCATCGTCCACCAATGGACAACTTACACCGCCCGTCATGGGGGCAGCCGCCTTTCTGATGGTCGAATACGTGAATATTCCGTACATCGACGTCGTGAAACATGCGTTTCTGCCAGCCGTCATTTCCTACATTGCGTTGCTCTACATTGTGCATCTCGAAAGCCTAAAAATGGGGCTGGAGGGGCTGGAAAAGCGTGGGCGCAGGATCAGCATTCCAATCATTTTGTTGCTGTTCCTGACAGGTTTTCTGGCCATGGCCGCAATCACGGGCGCAGTGGTCGGCTTGCGGCTTTTGCTTGAGCCGGCCATGCCCGGCGGCTCGGTTTATCCCGCACTGGGGCTATTGGCTGCCATGTACCTGCTGTTGGTATGGGTGGCTGCACGGTTCCCTGACATTGAAGTCGACGACCCGAATGCACCAGTGGTCGAGGCGCCGCGCCTGACACCGACACTCTTTGGCGGGCTCTACTTCGCGCTGCCGATTTTCGTTCTGGTCTGGAACCTGATGATCAAGACGGGGCCGCTTGAGCGGCTTTCTCCCGCTCTTTCAGCGTTCTGGGCGACGATCGCCATGATCATTGTCATCTTGACCCATCGCCCCCTGAAACAGTTTTTCCGTGGGGAAAGTGATCTGGCGCGTCAGTTGATCGGTGGCTGGAATGATTTTGTTGATGGGCTGATTTCCGGTGCCCGCAACATGATCGGCATCGGTGTGGCAACCGGAGCTGCGGGCATCATCGTCGGAACCATTTCCCTGACGGGCGCGCATCAAATCATTGGCGATGTGATCGAAACGGTTTCCGGCGGTAATCTGATTGTCCTTCTTTTGCTCGTGGCAGTGCTCAGCCTCATTCTCGGCATGGGCCTGCCCACAACCGCAAATTACATTGTGGTCTCATCACTCATGGCCCCGGTGATTGTGAGCGTCGGCGCGCAGCAGGGCCTCGTGGTGCCGCTGATCGCTGTGCATATGTTCGTTTTCTACTTCGGGATCCTGGCAGACGACACGCCTCCCGTGGGCCTCGCGGCCTACGCCGCTGCCGCCATCTCGCGAGGCGACCCGATCAAGACCGGTGTGCAGGGTTTCGGCTATGACATCCGGACCGCGCTTTTGCCGTTCCTGTTCATCTTCAACACGGATCTGCTTTTGATTGACGTCACCGTAACCCAGGCAATCTACACTTTCATTTTTGCGCTCATTGCGATGCTCTGTTTCGCGGCAGCCACCCAGGGATACTTTTTTGCAAAAAGCCGGCTCTGGGAAACCGCGGCGCTGTTGCTGGTTGCTTTCATGTTGTTCCGGCCGGACTGGTGGCTCAATCAGGTGCAAGCAGAGTTCGAAACAGCAACGGGGCAAGCGGTCGTCCAGGTTCTCGAGCGGCCGAGGGATGGCATCCGTCTTGTGGTCAGCGGCCCCGATTTTGACACCGGACAGATCAAGGAGACAACGCTCGTCCCCGAACTAAACGGCGATGCGTCAGGCCTTGAACAACTGGGCCGTCAGGGGCTGACCATCACGCCGGGCGAAAACGCGTTGGCGGTCGATGAGCCGTTTCCCGGCACAACATTCTTCGAGCAACTGGGAACCAGCTACGACTTCTATGGCGACACACCGGTGCAGGTCGTGCGCGCCGATGTGCCGTCTGATCGGATGCCAAAAGAAGTGTTTTTCATTCCAGCGCTGCTTATTCTGTTGCTGATCGTCTTCGTCCAACGCGGGCGGGCCACACAGCCAGCATTCTAGGGGCTTTCCACTTAAGGCGGAGGCTTCCTAGTGTTCCGGTTCTGACATTTGCCTTCCCTTGGCATCACGCGATTGAGCAAACGTCAGAACCATCAGGAACACTCGCAACTTATTGTTCTTAGCGTAGCTTTTGCATCTGACGTTTGGTTTCAAGATCGGCAGCGGATAGGAACCGAACGTCAGATGCGCTACACGAGGCATGAGATCGAAATGCAGCCAAAGCAGTAGAAGCGGTCCTGCGGTCGCATTCGGCAGAATTGTCCCGGACAGAACGTCTCTGACTTTGGCCGCCAAGTACCGCTTGGCTCTATGTGCGAGGGCGATCGCCCCCCACGAAAAGGCCCTGCAAGCGCAGCAAAGGAGAGTGCTCATGTTCAGAGAGATACTTGTGCCGATTGATCTGAACGCGCTGCCGGCCAGCGCGAAGCAGGTGGAAACGGCCATCGAGCTGGCACAAAAGCACAAGGCCAATCTACATCTTTTATCGGTTATTCCAGACTTTGGGATGTCCATCGTTGGCTCGTCGTTTCCAGCCAACTACGAAGCTCAAGCGGAACATGACGCCCGCCAAAGGCTCGAAGCCTTTGGAAAGGCCAGCATTCCAGAGAATGTGCCAACGTCAGCTCACATCGCGCATGGTTCCGTCTATCGACAAATCATCAGCACGGCTGACACGCGCAGGATCGATCTGATCGTGATGAGCGCCCATCGACCTGAGCTCAGCGATTATCTCCTGGGCCCGAATGCTGCGCGCGTTGTTCGCCACGCCAAACAATCGGTGTTCGTTGTCCGAGACTGATAATCGCAAGACCGCGGCGTACGAACGCGCCTGGATCTCGGTGACGCGTGACCACCAACAGGCACGCGGTGTCCAGGACGTCGCGGATTGTGACCAACACAGCGCGGCAATTGATTTGTCATGCCGCCGTTGAGCGGCTTGCCACCTCGTTGAGTGCGGCTTCCATAGCGCCCGCCACACCGTCCACGATCATCTCAAGATGGCTGTCCTCAACGATGAACGGTGGGGCCAGCAGGATATGATCCCCCTGCCGGCCGTCAATTGTGCCGCCCCCCGGGTAGATCATCAGGCCGTTCTCGAAGGCATGCTTTTTGATCCGGGCATGGAGTTTCAGTTCAGGTTCGAACGCCGCTTTTGTTTCGCGATCGGCGACGATTTCAAGGCCTATAAAAAGCCCGCGTCCACGGATGTGTCCTACGTGGGGGTGCATTGCGAAGCGGTCTTCGAGGCCAGCCATAAGAGCCGCGCCGCGTTCAGCAACCTGGCTTAACAGATCTCTTTCATCTAACTCCTTAAGCACCGCGGCCCCTGCGGCACAGGCCGTGGGATGGCCGATATATGTATGGCCGTGTTGGAAACCGCCCGAACCGTTCCGCACCGCTTCGTAGATCTCGCCTGAGCAAAGCATCGCCCCAATTGGCTGCATTCCCGCGCCGAGGCCCTTTGCAATGCACACGATATCCGGGCGCACGTTGTCTTGCGTGCAGGCAAACAGCGATCCCGTTCGGCCCATGCCACACATGACTTCGTCCAGAATGAGCAGAACGCCGTGACGGTCGCAAACTGACCGGACTTTCTCAAAGTAGCTCTTCGCAGCGGGAACAGCGCCCATTGTTGCACCAACAACGGGTTCAGCAATGAAGGCCGCGACGGTTTCGGGTCCGAGTTCCAGAAACTTGGCTTCCAACTCGGTGGCAAGTCGGCTGGCGTAAGCCTCCTCGGTTTCGCCGTCGTCTCCCCAACGCCAGTAATGGCAGGGCGACACATGGTGCATTGCGCCACTCAGCATCGGTTCAAACGGCGCCCGGCGCCAGCGGTTTCCGCTCGCCGCCAATGCCCCAAGAGTATTTCCATGATAGCTTTGCCAGCGCGCAACGACATGTCGGCGCTCCGGCATTCCACGCTCGATGGCTACCTGGCGTGCCAGCTTAATTGCGGCCTCCGTTGCCTCCGATCCGCCAGAAACGAAGTAAACCCGCGCAATGCCCTCCGGTGCTCGCTCGATCAGCATATCGGCAAGATGTTCAGCCGGCTCGGAGGTGAAAAAGCCTGTGTGCGCCCACGATAGGGTTTCAAGTTGCCCTGTGATCGCATCGCGAACCGCTTGATTGGAATGGCCAAGGCACGAAACCGCCGCGCCGCCACAGGCGTCCAGATATCGTTTTCCGGTGGTGTCGGTCAGGAATACGCCATCTCCCCGCGCGGCCGTTGGCTTGGGTGCGGAAAGATCTCTTGGAAAAACATGGGACATGGGCTTGGAACTCGGTTGGGTCGCATCTGCGCAGGCGGCGTGAAATTTCAGACGGGTTCAGACGCTGGTGGCTGACACGAGAAAAAAGGCTCGTGTTTCGGTTCTGACATTGGCTTTCACGTGGTATAAGGTGCCAGAGCCAATGTCAGACCCATCAGGAGCACAAGTGAGTTCTTATTTATCGCATCTCTTTTTCATCTGACGTTCGGTTTCGAGCTTGGCAGCGGATGGGGACCAAACAACAGATGCGCTACAGTCAATTCGGGCGGCAGAATACGCTGCACGTGGTTTTGGATCCGTTGGACGATATCTACACCGTAAGGCGCCGATTCAGAGCCAAGCCCGATTCCTTGCATTATTTGCCCTCTGCGGCTGATCTGTGTTGACCTTCGTCCGCACGACCTGAGTGAAGGCGGGCTGTATTGACAAGTGGGCGCCGGAATCGCCGACGACGGACACTTTGTCGGCCGCAGCGCAGCGTAGACCGGCCGGATCGGTCAATTTCACACCGATCAAGGCACGTGCGGGAGAGAACTGTTTGCCAGCGGCCCACACAGTACCGTCTTGACCGGGATGATCTCGCCGACGACGACCATCTGTTGGCTGTCAATCTTCTCGACGCGCCGACAAGCTATGCATAGAAGTTGACGACGGCGTGAACTGGTGAGGCGTCATATCGTGGGGTTGCTTGACGACCTCACTTCTCCACCGAAGGAGCGTAAAGGTGTGGCAGATGATAATGTGACGAAGCTGTTTCAGCCAGGAGCCTTGAAGTATCCGCTCACCGATTTCCTTCGCGGCGTTGCGCGTGGGCTGCTCACACAAGCCGTCGAGGTCGAGGTTGCCGACTTTCTCGGCAAGCATGGCGATCTCGAAACAGGTGATGGTCATTAGAGGGTTGTCCGCCACGGGCATCTGCCCGAGCGCGAGGTGAAGGGGGATCGGCCCTATCGCCCTGCGTCGGCCGCGTATCCGCGATTTGGGTGCTGGCGCCGAAAGCTAGGTTCGCATCCGCTTCACCTCTTCGATCTTGCCACCACATGCATGCCGCACGAAGAGCATGGAGGTCCTGATCCCGATCCTCTCCTTCGAGAGCATCTCCACCAGCGATTACCAAGGAGGCGCATTGCTCGGCGAGGACGCACCAGGGCTTTCGCCATTGATCATGGCCCTGCAGCAAATGGAAGCCTGGACCCACGAGCATGACCGCTGAAGGCAGCTTGATTTATCGGCCCTTCGCTACGTTTACATGTGGGCAGACGGTATCGATTTGCAGGCCCGGCTGGAGGACGAGCAGCAGTGCATCCTCGTCCTGATCGGCACGATGCCAGAGGGCAAGAAGGACTTGATCGGCTATTCTGACGGTGCGCGTGAGAGGGCGTAAAACTGGCGTGACTTGGTGCTTGATTTAAAGCGACGCGGCCTGCCCGGGTCGCCCAAGATCGCCGTCGCCGACGGAGGTCTTGGATACTGGAAGGCACAAGATGTTCGTGTTCGAAACTGACCTGCCCCCAGCAAACTCCTCCAGTTTGAGTTAGACTCCGCCCCATGAGAC
>CAZGNQ010000008.1:0-29395 GCA_964527285.1 uncultured Hyphomicrobiales bacterium
GGAGATCGCCAGCCTCGGCCGCCGCGAGGGCGGCTTCGACCCGGTGGTTGCGCGCAATGAACACCGGATTGGCCCCGCGCATCATCTGTGCGCGCTCCGCCGGGGCCATTGGATCGGCCGCAACCCGCGCCTGCCAGCCTGCGTACCACGCATCAAAGGCGCCCGCGTTCTCGAACAGGGCCCGCGCAGGATGGGCCGCGGCCTCCAGGTTTGCGCCCCCCTCGGCCAGCCGGCGGAAGACCAATGTGAAATCCGCCTCATTGTCTTCCATCGCCGACAGCAATTGCGTGGCAAGCAGCCGGTCCTCTTTGATGGCGGCGCCTGTAGCACTCAGACCAAGCTTTTCGCGCATCACCGCCGTCCACCCTTCTGCAAACAGGACTGGAAAGTCGTTTATCGCATCATGCAGGGCTTGCAGGCTTTCCGCCTGATCACCCGGCATCAAAGGCAAAAGCGTTTGCGCAAACTGTGCTAGGTTCCAATGGGCAATGCCCGGCTGATTGCCGAACGCATATCGGCCCATCGCATCAATTGAACTGAAAACCTGACCGGCGCGATAGGTGTCCATGAAAGCGCACGGACCATAGTCAATCGTTTCACCGGAAATCGTCATGTTGTCGGTGTTCATGACGCCATGGATGAAACCAACGCCCATCCATTGGGCCACAAGGCGCGCTTGTTTCTCCATCACGGCGGTGAGGAATGCCAGAAAAGCATCTTTATCCTCCAGCCCGGTCGGCGCAATGTCGGGATAGTGGCGCGCAATGGCATGGTGGGCGAGCGCACTTAACGCCTCGATGTCATTGCGCGCATAAAAATACTGAAATGTGCCGATGCGGATGTGGCTGGCGGCAACGCGGGTGAGTACGCCGCCACGCAGCATGGTCTGGCGAAACACCCGGTCACCGGTCGCAATAGCCACCAAAGAGCGGGTGGTCGGGATGCCAAGCGCCGCCATGGCTTCGCTGATCAGGAACTCCCGCAGCACCGGGGCGAGCGGCGCTTTGCCATCGCCGGAGCGGGAGAATGGTGTGCGGCCCGACCCCTTGAGTTGTATGTCGCGTCGCATGCCATTGCGGTCGATCACCTCGCCCAACAGCACAGCGCGGCCATCCCCCAATTGCGGCACCCAGTTGCCGAACTGGTGGCCGGCGTAGGCCATCGCGATCGGGTCAGAGCCGGCCGCGATGCGGTTGCCGGACAGCGTGGCGATGCCGTCAGCGCTGGTCAGCCAGGCAGGGTCAAGACCGAGCTCTTCCGCCAACGGTCCATTGAGCTGCAGCAATGTGGGCGTCGTCGCCGGCTCCGGCTGGACGCGGGCATACATGCGCTCCGGCAGGCGCGCATAGCTGTTGTCGAAGGCAAAACCGGTCAGTGCCATTTGCGATCGTGATCCCTGGTTGCAGCGGCTTGCACAGGCGTGGCCGGCTGATACGCACAGTGACCCTATGGCTTGGCATGGTCACGTGGGATGGACCACCCACGAGCCAGGCAAATGCACGCACCGGCTGATGTCCGCCATGGCTCTGGCCTACGGCAACCATCTGTGCTGCGGAAGACGTCCAGCGGGCAGCGGGCAAGTATCACGGGTCAGGCTGCGCTCAGGCCTCTGGGCACTGCACTCCCTCGTCATGTCGGCGAGCCAGACATCGCCAACTGATCTGAACCATTACCCAGAGAGACATCCATGTTTTCCGGCCTCATCAAACGGATCAAGCGTGCCACGGTGGGTGAGCGCATCGCGGCCATTGGTGAGGCGGACGGTGCCTTCGGCGCCACTGCCGGGGTTGATGTGCGGCGCAGCTCTGATGATGCGACATATGTGACGGTCCGGGTCACATCCAGCACCACCTGGGAAGTGAACCACCGGAAAACGGTTTTCGCCTACCTTGATGACGACGCTGCACTCGCCTTGGCGAGGCACCTGGAAGAGGGTGTGCGCCGGCGCCAGACGGCAGGGGCGGACGCAGCAGGGGTCGAGACGGCCGAGGTCGAGACTGTAAGGGTTGAGACGTGACCTGCGTCGCCGCCTTCACCGGACAGACGGGTCACATTTTTTCTCCCCGTCGCGCCATGGGGCGCTGATCCACACCCAATCCGCCATCCGGCAGCGCAAACCAGAATAATTGGCGCATGGCGAAGCGGCAGCTCTGCATCAGCGGAGGTTTGCTCAAACCCGGAACGGACGAGTAGTGGCCAGCGCGATGTTCTATCTATGACGGCGAACCGAGGCTCTTGGCTGCTTGTCCAACGACCGCTGTTTGCTACGATAGCGGAAGTTCGCGGCGGTGGGCTGACGGTGGAAGATAACTCTGAACAGACCAAGTTCATAGACTTGTCTGGTCTCTTGCCGACATGTGGGGCTAAGTCTTCGCGGCCCCAATGAATTCTACGAAGCGTGCAGTCAGCCCGCCTTTTGGAGCGTTTGGCGGCCAAACCGCGAAAACACCAACTGAGTCGACACGCCACTCAGGCAGAACGTGTTGAATGGTGCCCTCGTTAAGTGCGCGCTGCACCAAGAAGTCCGGTAGGATCGCCACGCCAGTGCCCGCACACGCAAGCCGACAAAGCGCGTTCGCGTCATTGACTTGAATGTTCGATTTTGGACGAACCTGGACCGCGCGGTTCCCCCGGCGTCGGAACTCGACCTTCAGCGGAACCTGCGAAAACTCTATCCAGTTCCAGCCTTCGAGATCGGCGGGTTTGGCTGGCGGCTGATGTCGAGCGACGTACTGCTGCGCCGCCACGACTTTGCGTTCAATTTCGCCAAGCTTGCGGGCCATGAGCGCACTGTCTCGTAGCCACCCCATGCGGATCGCGACGTCGATCCCGTCGGTCACAACATTGCGCTGAAGGTCGGAGAAGTCGAGTTCCAGTTGCACCAGCGGAAACGCATTGGCAAACGCTGCTATGCGATCAACGAATTCCGACTGTGCCAGGACGGCCGGGGCGGTCACACGGAGGACCCCGGAAGGCTCTCCTGCTTTGTCGCCTACGGTTCGCAATCCAAGCTCAGCCGCTTCGATCATCTCTCGGGCCGACACCAACAATGCCTCCCCGTCGCTCGTCAAGGAAAGCCTCCGCGTTGAACGATAGAGCAACGCTGTGCCGATTCGTTCTTCCAATTGAGCAACATGGTGGCTGACCACAGAGGGGGACAGGTTCAGGGCTTTGGCAGCCGATCGGAAAGACCCGTACTCGACGGTCTTGGCAAAGATCGCGATCTGGCGAAGCTGATCAAGCATTCATCAATTTTCCCGAACAGTGAAACCGATTTGTACTAACTTATCAAATCATCAGTCGTTCGGCAAATTCGGTAGACCCGGAGCGCCGATCGATCGCGCTGCCAGGTCAGTTCGAAAATGGTGGAGATGCACAATGCGAGTTCTGAAACACTTTATCGCCGCGTTGGCGTTGGTTCTAACGGTTGGTGCGCAAGCACAAACGGCTCATGCTGGCGACAAAGCTCTCGTGCAGACGTTCTATGATTTCCTGAGTAATCCAACGTCGAAGGAACTGTCTCAAAAGATGCGAGAAGTCTTGGCTGACGACTGGGAGAGCGTTGGTGATTACTCTGGGTCTGCCAAGAAGCGCGAGAAATTCATTGGCCAGATCAATGGGTTTGGAAAACTCATCCCCAACATGAAGTGGGGAGTTGAAGAAATGCTGCAGGCCGGAAACCGTATAATCGTGCGCGGTCGGGCCAGCGGTACGCCTCAAGGGCCACTGTTCGGCGTCGACGGAGGCGGCAAGAGCTTCGAGATCATGTCGATCGACATTCATACCGTTGAAGGCGGCAAGATTGTCCGCACGTTCCATGTTGAAGACTGGGCCGGTGCCTTAAGGCAGCTTAGTCAAAAATAATCCATCGAGATTGGCAGCTGGTTGGCTCTCGACCAGCTGCCGACACTTTGGAAGGCCGCCGCGCTATTCTACAACTGTCCTCCCCGCAACTGGAGACAACGCTAATGAGCCGCTTCAAATTTCAAAAACCCGGTCAAGGCCTGGACTATGACTGGGCAAGTGACCATACCTTCGTGAAGGTTGGCGCCAGTGACACAGGCGGCGCTTACACCCTTATGGAAGACAATCTAAAAGCGACTTTTGCGCTTGGATTGCACGTCCACCGCGAACACGCGGAAACGTTTTACGTTCTTGAGGGCAGCATCGATTTCTTCGTAGATGAAGAATGGCTAACAGCCGCCCCTGGAGCTGCGCTCCATATCCCAGCCGGCGTGCCCCACGCGTGCACATTGAGCCCTGGTCACGAGACCGGTCGCATGCTCATGATATTTCAACCGGCCGGCTTCGATCTCTATCTGGCAGAACTCGCTAAGCTGAACGAAGCAGATTTCGCAAATGAGGAGAAGATGAGCGCCTTGAATGAACGCTTTGATATTATTCAGCTTGGTCCTCTTCCGCCACGAAGCTGATGTCTCCTCCTGGCCCATCACGTCGGTAGCGCTCTTGCCAGTGACGCTGGCGCGCCCCAGCTGCGGACACCGAGGCGCGTGGCCGTGGGCAAGCAAGGCGAGGCGCTCATGGTCCGTTTGCGGCATGCCGGTCGGGCCGCGGCCTCGCCCGGCATTGCAACGCCGTCGTCACGTGGCCCCGCTTCACTGGCCACCGATCCACACCCAATCCGCCATCCGGCCGCGGAACCAGGACAATTGGCGCTTGGCGAAACGGCGGGTCTGGGTCTTGGCTGCCTCCCGCGCCGCAGCAAGCGTCGCGCGCCCCGCCATCACGTCGGCCAACTGCGCCACACCCAGCGCGCGCACGGCGGGCGCATCGCCGGCCACCTCACCGCGCGCCACGCGGGCCATGAGCGCTGCCACCTCATCCATCGCCCCGGCCGCCAGCATCGCATCGAAGCGGGCATCGCACCGGGTGTAGAGCGCGTCGCGCTCCGGCGCGATGACAACACCCGCCCACGTGCCCGGCGCCAGCAGCGGGCGCCCTGGCTGCGCCTGCCAGTCCTTCAGGGAGCGCCCCGTCGCCTCCAGCACCTCCAGCGCGCGCAGAATGCGCTGCGGATCGGATGGGCGCAGTTGAGCGGCCATGGCCGGATCGCGCGCGGCGAGTTCCCAGTAGAGGTCCGCCGCCGGCCGCGCCTCGCCGGCCGCCCGCCAGCGCGCACGGACGTCGGCCGGGATCTCCGGCACCGGCGAGAGCCCTTCCGTCAGGCTCGTGAGATAAAGCCCCGTGCCGCCGACCATGACGGGCTTGGCCCCTGCGGCGCGGGCGTCATGCAGTGCGCGGTCCACCTCCGTCAGCCATGCGGCGACGCTGTGGGGCCGTGCGGCATCGATGTGACCGTAGAGCGCGTGTGGCGCGGCGGCGAGATCGTCGGGGCTTGGACGCGCGGTGATGACGGCGAGGTCGGCATAGACCTGCATGCTGTCAGCGTTGATGATGTGGGTCTGGCCATGGCCGTGGCCGGCGCGCCATGTGGCGATGTCGAGGGCGAGCGCGGACTTGCCGGACGCGGTGGGCCCTGCAATCAGCAGTGGGTCTGCGCTTGTGAGGGCGGTTTGCGGCAGCAGCGGTGCGAGCGGGGCTGATCCACGCGCGGGCCAAGTGTCGTCTTGGGGGGTGCATTGCGCGGCGCCTTGGGCGTCCGACGCTGGCGCAGCGGCACCGGGCACAGGCCCCGCGATTGGCCGGTCAACGGGGCGCGAACACATCGTCGATGAACAGCCGCAGCGGCGAGCGGATCACCGAGGTTTCAGGTTCGTCTGGCGCCTTTTGCGTGTTGCGCGGTGGCAGAGGCAGCGGCGCATCGGCTGGGCCGTCGAGCGTGTCGGGCTCCCCGCCAGAAAGACCGTCGAGTGGCGCTGCCTCCGCCACGATGTTTGCGTTGGTGCGACCCGGCGCTGGTGGGCCGAACGGCACGGCTGCTCGCGGCACCACGCCTGCCTGCTCCTCCACGCGCCATGGAGCCAGGGGAGCCACGGGGCCAGCAAGCGGGGCCTGGGGGGCAAGCGGAGCCAGCGGCGGCGTGGCGCGCTCAAGCGAGGCGGCCGCGGCGGCGGATGTGCTGGCGGTCTGCTGTCCTGCCGGCGGGGTCGGCTCCACGTCGATCTCGCTCAAGGTGGGCAAGCGCCGCACGACAATGCCGGGGCGTTGCGGCGTGGTGGAGCGCTGTCGTCCAGCCGCCCCACCATCAACTTCGATGGGCTGCGGCAATGGTGCGACGGCCACGGGCGCAATGCCCACAGGCGCGATGGCCGGCGGAGCAACGGCATTGAAGTCCGGCCCATCACTTGCTGTCGCGCCGCTTGCATCGGGCGCGCGTGCGGTGCGGCCAACCGCTTGTCCGCCGTTGGTGCGCGCCGGCCCGTCGAGTGCACCTTGGGTGCCGAACGCATCCCGCGCCCGGCCCGGCTCAATGTAGCGCGGCTGGCTGGCCGGCGCTCGCTGACGATTCTCGCGGCGTTGTTGCCCGCGCTGACGCGCCCTTTGCCGGCGCACGGCAGCCGGATCTGCGTCTGCGGCATTCGCCCCGGTGACCGCGCCGGGGGTGCCTCGGGCTGCCGCGTCAGCATCGGCGTCATCGGCACCTTGGGAGCCGGCACCACGGGGATCGACGTCGGCGTCATCGACAATCTCTGATGGCCGCAACCCGTCGTCCTGCGACGCGTTCGCCCCGCTGGCTGGCGCAGACAACGTCTCATCAACGGGCACTTCGATGGGGACGGGAGCGACGCGTTCAGGCGCCCGGCGTGCCTCATCGGCCGCCCGCGCGGCGGCCGCGGCCCGCTCCGTTGCCGCGCGCAACTCCTCCAGCCGCTCGACGTTGGCTTCCATGCGCCGCACCATCAACTCACGCTCAAGCGCAGTCGTCTCTAGCCCGTATGACACCGTCGCAGCTTTGCTCGACAAGCCGCCTGCAAGCGTCACCACCACACTGGGCAATGCGCGCGGCGGTGCGCGCACGACCACGACCGAGGTCGGCGCCTCGCGCGGGGCACCGTCACGCCCGATCCGCCGCAGCGAGCGGCCATCCTCGCCGCGCGTCACATCGGATGCGCGCTCTTCCCCGCCCAGCGCGGACGCCGGCCTCAGCGGTGCGGGTGTCAAAGTCCAGCGCAAGGCCCCCGTCATGCGGGTGGCATCGCCCGTGATGGCCAACCTTGCCGGCGGTGTTGTCGCGTCCGTCGTGCCCGATACAAGCGGCACGGACACCGGCTCGGCCCGAAGCCGCCCATCCTCGATCTGGAGTTGGAGGCGCTTGGCGTCTGGAACTTTCACGTAGGTGTCGCGCAGGGCTCGTGCCAACTGCCGGCGCAACGCATCGATGTCGTCGGCGTCCGCCTCGCCGGGCTGGCCGATCCATGAGCGCGCCGTCGGCATGATGATGGCCGGGTCGATGCCCGGAATGGTTGCAGGCCCGAAACCGAGAGAGCCTCCACCTTTGGCAACCGACGCAATGCCGAGCGGTGACAATCCCCGGCCGGACACCTCGATCTGTGCACGCAGCCCGCCGGACAATTCATCCTCCGCCGGCACGACGGGCACCGCTTCGCTGCTCGTCCCCTCAGCGCGCGCGAGCCTCAACGCTTCGGCAGCCTCGCGCGACACAGGTAAGGGGGCAGACCCGTCGGCGGTCAGCGCCGCCGCACCGCGTGCCGGCTCGCTCGCGGTCACAGGCGTCGTGGCGCTTCGCCCATCCCCTTCCGTGGCATCCATCACGCTGGGGCCAAACCCGAGCGCCGACAAATCGCCCGCGTCGAGCGTCAAGATCATCGAGAGCGCCGCGCCCGCCGTTTCGCGCTTCAGTGAGCCGGCAGCCGACACACGCCCGCCCAGCGCTTCGCCGTCAAAGCTCTGCAGCGTCAGCCCGTCCTGTGAGAACAGCAGAGCGCCCTGCGATTTCGCAACAGCGATGCGATCTCCCATGGAGAGGTCCGCCACTTCAAAGCGCAACCGCCCCTTGGTGCGCTCAAACCGATCGAAGCGAAACAGGCGCTCGGAAAACCAGCGGGCGCTGGCCGCCTTTGCCGCCGCGGCGTCCGCACCGGATCCGCTGCCGAGCGCTGCGCCGTCCCCTTGCAAAGTACCGCGGCCAAGGATTGCCTGCGTGCGCGTCAGGACGGTTTGCGCCGCAGCGCGCTCATCCTGGAATGCGTCGGCCCGCTCCCGGTCATCATCGGCGGGGCCGACTTGTGCGCGTTTTGTCGGCTGCAGGATGAGCGCCATGGCATCGGCCACGTCGATGCGCGGCGACGTGAGCGTGGCATCAACCCCGTAGCCCTCGTCATCGATCGTGACGGTTCCCGTCGCTTCCATCTGAACCTGCCCAAGCCGGATGCTTGCAAGGCTCACTTCTGCGCGCGCGGGGTTCGCCGCGAGGCGTGCGGTCAGGTTGATGCCGGCATCGTCCGCCAGCGCCAGGGCGTCCACATCAAACACGTGCGAAACGATGGTGGCATCGCCGGACTGGAGGCTGACGTCACCGTCGACGCTCACATCCGTGCCGTCCAGCATGGCGCTGCCGGAGAATGCTGCAGAGAGCTCATCGCCCTCCAGCGAGGCAAATGCAGCAAGTTTGCCGTTCACATCACCGGTCACGCGCAGATTGAGCCGTCCAGGGCCAAGCGGTTCCTGTTGCTGATCCGCGAAGTCGCCGGCATCTCCAGCGCCGGCTGGCCGGCCGTCCACGTAACGCAGCGGCCGCCCCGCGATCTGCTCAAGCAGACGATGGCCATCAGGATGGGTCAGATTGAGAGATGCATCGATGCGCGGACCGGAAGACGCTGCAGCATCGGAAGGCGCTGGGTCATTCGGCTTCCCGCCAGCGGCGGCGTCGCCTTGCAGCAGGTTGAGCGCAAAGAGCAATCGGCTTTCCTGCGCCGTTCCATCAAGTTGCATATCCAGCGAGCCTGGACCTCGACGGCCAAGGAGCACCCGCCCGGCAAGCCGCGACGGCGATGTGATGGCCGCCAGCCGCCCGTACAGCGCATCGCCCAGAACCTCGCGCGGGAGCCGGAAAAACTGCGTGAACCAATCGGCGAACGCCTCGGTCGTCTCGATCTCGGTCTGGAACCGCAGCACACCGGCCGTTTGCAGGAGCGACGCGCCGAACCTCTCAGTTCCTGCGCTCCCCTTCTCGCGACCTCCTGGCGCGTCACTCGAAGCCGCGCTGGTTTCGCCCGCGCGCTCCCAGGCCGATGCAACGTCGTCCTGTGGCTGGAGACGGCCCTCGATTTCAAACCGGGCGGCCCCTTCCTCAACAAACTTGAGTTTCTCCAACAGGAGAGCCGAGCCGCGCCGTGAAAACCTTGCCTCGACGTCCGTCAGGACCCGCTGTGGCAACAGCAGTCGGCCAATGCGCGCATCGATCTGCGCCCGCTGGCGCAGCAGCAGCGCAACCGGTGACATGCCCGCAGCAGAGCCGGGCGCAACCGACGTCGGTGCCGCTGCGGCCGCTCCGCCGCCCCCCAGCAATTCCGCCAGCCAGTTGCCGACGCGCAGATCCGGCGCGGCCAGACCACGAAGATCAAGCCGCTCGGAGTTCACCAGCAGCCGACGCTGCCATTGCTGCACGCTGGCGGCCGATGCGTCGGCGTTGGCACTGCCGCTGGCTCCCGTTCCGTCACCGTCCTGGGGACCAAGCGAGGCGCGATAGGCCGCCTGGAAGGGGTTGCCGGACAACTCGCCGACCATGTTCGTGACGTCCAGCAGGCGCGGTGACAGCTCAACATCCGCCTCCACGGAGTAATAGCTTGCCACCCGGCCGGCCTGGCCCACGGTGCCCGGCGCAATCCACGCCAGCGTGCGCGCCAGGTTGACCCCACGCGCCGTTGCGACACCTCGAAACTGCGGCAGCGTGCTGCCCGCCGTCTCAAGCCGACCCACCAATTCCAGCCGACCGGAACCGGGGAGACCAGCGCGCAACTCCTTAATTAAGAGACTGTCGCCGCGACGACGCGCGCGAATATTGATGTCTTCCACCGTTCCACCCAGCAGGTTGGCCTGCTGAAGTGAGAATGCGAACCGCGCGTCCTCAATCTCGGGAATGATCGCGTTGAAATCCTGTGCCAGCACGCCAAGCGCGACGCCGGGCTTGTCCGTGCCGGCCAGACCGTCGAGATCCAGCCAGCGGGCGGAAAAGTCGGAATCAAACGTGAGCCCGTTGCGCCAGCTGGTCCGGGCGCTGCCCTTGACGATCTGGGGCCGGCCGAGCACCTCGAAGTTCATGGCGATGGCGGCCATGGTGATCGACTGGGTGTCAGCCTCAATGGTCGATTTGATCTCGACGGGCACCGCCGTCAGCGTTTGCGCTGCACGACCGAGACTGTCCTCGATCTGCGGTGCCTCCATCGCGGTCACGGCCCCCAAGGCGCGTGTCAGCCGAGCAGTCAGGCCCCCTTCGAAACGCCACCGCTCATCCTCGCTGATGATGTCCCCTTCAATGACGGCGTTGCCCCAGTCGGCGCTCTGGCCAGCCGGGCGCAAAGTCGTTTTCAAAGTCAGCCGCCCATCGCTCCCAAGCCGCGCCGTGCTGATCCGCACGTTCGTTGCGCTCGATGGCGGACCCACGTCTCCCTGGAACCGGTAGGGCCCGAACAGCGTGCCTGCGGAAAAGATACCGTTGATGTTGGAGAACCGGTTGAGGTCGGCACCGTCTGCCGTGATCAGCAACACTTCGCCGCGTTCGATCTCAACCTCGCGCAGCGACACCTCGGCGGCATCGAACGGCCCCGCCATGCCATCGAGCCCAAGCCCGGCCCAGCTTGCCCGTCCGCCCTCATCAACGGCGAGGTTGAACTGCGGGGCCTGGAGCCGCATGCGGGCCGCTTCGAGACGGCCCTGGATCAATTGCGGAATGCTGAGTTCGGCCGTCAGCTCGCGAACGCGCACAACCGGCCGCGCAAATCGGCCCTGATCGTCGGCGATGCGCACGTTGGTGAGCTTGATATAAGGTACGGGCAGGAACCGCACCGAGAGGTCCGCGCCCACACGGACGGGCCGGCCCAGGGCCTCGCTCGCCTTCTGCTCGATGGTCGTGCGGTAAGCGGACCACTCCACGAAGTGTGGCACGGCAAAAAGCGCCGACAGCACGAGGACGAACAGCGTTCCAAGTGTCAGCAGAAATGTGTTCACCGAAGAACACCCCCAAGGTCACAGCCCGCGTGTTATAGCCATCCGTTGGCCGGATTGGCAAAACAAGTTGGCGCACACCGGGCGCTCCTCCCCGCTTTTCGATTGTTTTCAAGCGTCAGCGGCCTCGACAACAGTCGTGTGGCCCGCGACTTGCCCTCCAGCGTAACCGTGCGGTTCGGACATGCCGCGCCAGTGTTGGCACGCTCGCAGCAAAGCAGACAAAAACCATGAGCCAACGGGCGCCATCCTCAAAGGGCGAGGCGCCGGGTCACCAGACACCGGCAGGCGGCGCCGTTCGCGCACCGGCCGGTGCGGCCGCCCTTGCCGTTCTGGCCTCATGGATGGGCGGGCCGATGCTGACGCGCTTTGGCGGAAAAGCCCGCCGCCGTCTGTTCGACGCCGTGCCGCAGACAGCGGGGGCCATCATCAATGCCGCGACGCTGCTTGAGCACCTGCGCGCGCGCCAGACCGCGTTCGCCCGCGCCCACACCATCAAGACGGCGCTGCTGGCCGTCGCCATCGGCGTGCTCGTCGGTTATGCGGCCATCGCCTTCCGCCTTTTGATCGGCGGGACCCAGTTCCTGTGGCTTGGCACCATCGAAGAAGCCGTTGTGACGGGTGCTCAGGCGCTGCCATGGTGGGGCATTCTGCTGGCACCGATTGTTGGCGGCGCGATCGTGGGACAGATCCTCCAGCACTGCATGCCGGGACGACGTGTTCACGGCGTGGCAGACGTGATCGAGGCGCGCGCCTTTGACAACTGCCGGCTCGATCTGCGCACGGGCCTGTGGTCGGCACTCGTCTCGGCTTTGTCGCTCGGCTTTGGCGCGAGCGCCGGACGTGAAGGCCCGGTTGTGCATCTGGGCGCAACGCTTGCCGCCAACATGCAGGCGGCGTTTTCTCTTCCTGCTGCCAACCGCCGGATCCTTCTCGCGGCCGGTGTGGGCGCGGCCGTCTCCGCATCGTTCAATGCCCCCATCGCCGGTGTCCTGTTCGCCTGCGAGGTCATCCTGGGCCATTTCGCGCTCAGCGCATTCGTCCCCACCGTGATCGCCAGCGTCGCCGCGACACTCATCTCCCGCAGTTTCTTCGGTGAAACGTCTGCGTTTCTCATCCCGGAGTACATGATCGCCTCCTACTGGGAGTTTCCCGCGTTTGCGCTGCTGGGGCTAACGTGCGGCGTGGTCGCGATCATCTTCCAGTCGACCCTCATCACGACGGACCGGCTTGCCACGGCCACGGCCATGCCGATCTGGGCGCGCCCCATTGTCGGCGGCGTCTTCGTCGGCGCGATCGCAGTGTTCTACCCCCACGTGCTTGGCGTCGGCTACGAGGCGACCGACCAGGCGCTCAAGGCACAACTGCCGCTTGCACTGATGCTGACGTTGCTGATCGCCAAGACGGCGGCCACGGCCATCACGCTGGCCAGCCGCTTTGGCGGCGGCATTTTCTCTGCCTCGCTCTATCTGGGCGCCATGACGGGCGGCGCGTTCGGGCAGATCGCAGCAATGGCGTTTCCGGAGGCCGCATCGACCTATGGGTTGTATGCCATCCTCGGCATGGGTGCCGTCGCGGCCTCCATGCTCGGCGCCCCCATCTCAACGACGGTCATCGTCTTTGAATTGACCGGCGGTTATGAGGTAACGATCGCGCTCCTGCTCACGGTCTCGGTGGCCAACACGGTCTCGCAAGCGGTTCTGGGGCAGAGCTTCTTTGCATGGCAGCTGGCCCAACGCGGCAAGGCGATCAATGAGGGGCCACACCAGGAAATCCTGCGTCGGCTCTGCGTGCGCGATTTCATGACACGCGCCGACGCTGAGGCGGAGCGGGCGCGCCGCAAGGAACGGCTCAAGGGCGCAGACGGGGAGGAGGACGATGACCCACTGCGCCGCGATCCGGACAAACCCTGGCTGATGACGACGGACACGGTGGAGGCGGCACTGCGCACATTCGACAAATCGGGCTCACAGCGCATTGCCGTTGTCCACGAGGCCGACAAGAACCGCATTGTCGGCTGGGCCACGCACATTGACACGCTGAATGCGTTCAACGCCGCTCTCATCGACGCCCACGTGGAAGAGCATCGCTAGCGTAATATTGGTGGGACGCGATCATCGGACACACCCCGACGCGGCGTTGAGGCGCTCCGGCCATTGCCGTCGGCACGCAAGCGCGAAGTGGGTGACCGGTCAACGCATCGCCAGGCTCAGCCGCACGGCTGCAAAAGCATTGTGACTTGCGCTGCGGCAACTGGCGGATGAGGCTTGGTGTCGGGCTCAACAGGGGAATGACGGGGGCGTCGGTGGAGGACACTGATGCGAAAGACCCTTTTCGCTGCCACATGCGCGGCCGCGATGTTTGTGACCGGGCCATTGCGGGCCGACGCCAGCAGCATCGGCCTGAACACGGGCGCGGTGCAGACCGCCAAATCCCATGGCGTAACGGCGCAACTTCCCTGCACATGCCGCTACCGGGGCCGGGACATTGCTCTGGGCCGAACCATCTGCATGGCGGGGCCGAACGGCCTTAAGCGCGCCACGTGCACGCGGGTGCTCAACAACACGTCCTGGCGCATATCACGCGAGCCGTGCCTGCCCACGTCATGACCGCCGAAACGTTTTCCAGCGAAGCAGACCCGCGGCGTGGCGCTGGAAAGCGCGCGGAAACAACAGGCGAGAGCGTTTGAGGCGAACTGAAGTTCGTCGAAAGCGCCCTCGTGTCCTGAACCAGAAGTTCGTCACAGTTCATGGCAGACGTCGAACGAACCTCTGGTTGGAGTGTGGTTTTTGGTTTCAGAAGTCCGCCCGAGAGTGTGCGGTTGGTGTCAGTGAACTTCTCAAACACCACACGCTACCCGCGCTGACTGAACCTTAATTCGATGGTCCCTGAGCCAACAGGCCGGGGCGACAGGGCAACACCCACGTCAGATGTTCATCGCTCGACAAACACGCTCGCACTGTGTGCCTGCCAACCGCGCCGCTCCAGTTCCGGCACATCGTGTTCCTCGGCAGCGTAGCCGATGCACAGATAGCCGGTGAGTTGCCAGGACGCGGGCACGTCCAGCATGGCGGTCAGCGCCTCGGGGTCGAGGATCGACACCCAGCCCATGCCGACGTTGTGGGCGCGCGCCATCAGCCATGCGGTGTGGATCGCTGTGACGGTCGAGTAGGCCAGCGTCTCGGGCATGGTCTGGCGTCCGAGCCCGCGGCCCTCGATGGGTGCAGTGTCGGTGAAAACGGCCCAATGGACGGGAGCCTCGCGCAACCCTGCCAGTTTCAGGCGGCGGTAGGCATGGCGCGTCGCACCGGCGTAATCTGCCGCGGCGCGCGCATTCTCGGCTTCGAAGTTGGCAATGACGCTCGCCCGCATTTCGGGATCAGCGACGCGCACCACGCGCCAGGGTCGCGAATTGCCAACGGACGGCGCGTGCTCAAGAGCCGCCTCAATGGCTGCCATGGCTGCGGGATCAACAGGACCGGTGCGGAATTGGCGCACGTCCCTGCGCCAGCGCAGGAGCTGGGTCAGGGTGTCGATATCAGCGGGGGTAAATTGCATTGTGCTGGCGCCCGGGATCGTGGGACCGCCAGCACCACCAGAAACGGGGCCGGTTGAAAAGCCGAAGCAATGGCTCATCGGCCGAAAGTCGGCTCAGCGCCGGCACTCGATGCGCGAGGTGAGGGTGCCGATCCTGATGCCACCGCGGATGGGACGAATCGCGTGGCTCTCCGTTGACGAGACGACGCGGAACGGGCGGCAGCCGCGCAACTTGGCGAGCAGCACATTGGCGCCGGCCCGGTTCAGTTCGCGCACCGCAGCGGGACGGCTGAACGGAGAAACGCGGATCCGCCGATTGAGGCGTGCGGTGCACACGAGGCGGTCTGCACGAACAAGCACCGCGCGATGGAAGCGCGGGCAGGTGGGAATGTCTTGGGCAAGCGCGGGTGCGGCCGTGTGGCGTGCAAAGGCGCTTCCGGTGAGGGCGATGGCGGCAGCGGCGATGATCAATCCGCCGGTGACGGCAAGGTCGGTGAGCGAGCTGGCGCTGCGCATGGCTTGGGTCCTTTCCGAGACGCGTGTGTGTCGCCCGCTGCGACACCCGCTCTGCGCTGAGGGCGCGCCGGGATCGCGGGCTGTTGCAATCCCATTGGAAGGACGAAGCGCGATGTTGTGTCGTGGTTTGCAACCAAACCGCTTCAAAAGCGGTGCTCGCCGGCACCGGCCTTGGCGTCACACCAAAGCGTGAACAAATGTCGCCCGACGGGTCCGACGCCGTCGGGAACGTGCTACGGGATGGCGATGGCTTCGAATCGACGATCGGCAGGCAAGGCGGCACCGACACTCTTTGGCTGGGAGGCCGAGGAGGCGGACGAGCGCGGTTGGGCGGCTGCGCAAGCGCAGGCTGACGGCCCGGCTTATGAGGGGCTGCGCGACACAGTGCGCTCAGAGCCCTCGGAGCGATCGGAGATGGACGCATCAGCGCAGCGCCGTGGCGAAACCACGCCCGACGACGACACGGCCTTTCCCGGAGACCTCGCGTCGCCGTTGGCGCCGGATGGGGGCACCAGCGTGCCGGCCGGCCCTTCACACAGCAAGAAACTCGATCGTGACCATGACCGGGGCCACGACCAAGCCGGCGATGAGGACGACGACATCCCGTTTTTTGACGCCGCTGACCCGTGCGAACCAAGCGACCCATTCGAGCGCGCCGACCCTCTCGATCCCGGCCCGCTGCCGCCCGACGAGCAGCTTGTGCCGGACGACGGTCATGACACCCATCGCGACGACGACATGGCGTTCACCCCCGGGCACGCCGGCACGGCCGCCTTTGAGCCCGCCCCTGAGCGGCCCGGCGGCGGCTCCATCTCATCGCGCGCGCTGGCCGTCGCGCGCCCGCGCGGCACAACCGATTACCTGAGCGCACTCAACCCCGAGCAACGCGCCGCGGTGGAAGCCATTGACGGGCCGGTGCTGGTGCTGGCCGGGGCGGGCACGGGCAAGACGCGGGTTCTGACCACGCGCATCGCGCACATCCTGGCGCAAGGCCGCGCCTACCCCTCGCAAATCCTCGCGGTCACCTTCACCAACAAGGCCGCGCGCGAAATGAAGGAGCGCATCGAGGCGCTTGTGGGCCTTGAGAGCGAGGGCATGCCCTGGCTTGGCACCTTCCATTCCGTGAGCGTGAAGATCCTGCGCCGTCACGCCGAACTGGTCGATCTGAAATCGTCCTTCACGATCATCGACACAGACGATCAGATCCGACTGCTCAAGCAGCTTATCGAGGCTGAACGGCTCGACCCAAAACGCTGGCCCGCTCGCCAACTGGCCTACCAGATTGATGGCTGGAAGAACCGTGGACTGCGGCCGGACAAGGTGCCTGAAGGCGAGGCGTTTGCATTTGCCAACGGCAAAGGCGCAAAACTCTACGCCGCCTATCAGGGCCGCCTGAAGGACCTCAATGCCGTCGATTTCGGCGATCTGCTGATCGAGACGATCAGGCTCTTCAACGAAAACCCTGACGTGCTCGCCACCTACCGAAAGCGCTTTCGCTTTCTATTGGTGGATGAGTACCAGGACACAAACATCGCGCAGTATCTCTGGCTGCGGCTGTTGGCGGGGCCGACGGAAACGGACCCTGAGACCGGGGCCGCGACCGCCCCCAATCTGTGTTGCGTCGGCGATGACGATCAGTCGATCTACGGGTGGCGCGGGGCCGAGGTCGACAACATCCTGCGCTTTGAAAACGACTTTCCCGGCGCGCGCGTGTACCGGGTGGAGCGCAATTATCGCTCAACGGGTCACATCCTCGGCGCCGCATCAGCGCTGATCGCCCACAACCAGGGGCGCCTGGGCAAGACGCTGCAAACGCAGGATGGCCCTGGGGACAAGGTCCGGGTGCGTGGCGTCTGGGATGACGAAGCCGAAGCGCGCACCATTGCCGACGACATCGACGCCCTGCGCAAAAAGGGCAGCGCGCTCAACACCATGGCGATCCTGGTTCGCGCGTCCTTCCAGATGCGGGCATTCGAGGACCGCTTCATCGCCATCGGCCTGCCCTACCGGGTGATCGGGGGACCGCGTTTTTATGAACGCGCCGAGATCAAGGACGCCTGCGCCTATCTGGAGGTCACGCTCAATCCGGCGAATGACCTCAAGTTCGAGCGGATCATCAACACCCCCAAGCGTGGCTTCGGACAGACAAGCCTGCGCAAGGTGCAGACGCTTGCCCGCGCGCGTGGCGTCCCGCTGTTCCAGGCGGCGCGCGAGATCGTGGAGACCAGCGACCTGGGCGCAGCGGCGCGCAAATCTCTCACCGGGTTGCTCACCCAGTTCGACAACTGGCGTTCGCAGGTTGGCACCGTGACCCATGTGGAATTGGCACAAACCATCCTCGACGACAGCGGCTACACGGCGATGTGGCAGAAGGACAAAAGCGCGCAGGCGCAGACGCGGCTTGAGAACCTGAAGGAACTCATCCGCTTCATGCAGGGCTTTGACAGCCTGGAAGCCTTCATTGAGCACATCGCGCTGGTGATGGACGCTGACGCCACCAACGACGGTGATCGCGTTTCGATCATGACGCTGCACGGCGCGAAGGGGCTGGAGTTCGACACCGTGTTCCTGCCCGGATGGGAAGAGGGCCTGTTTCCGCACCAGCGCGCGCTCGATGAGAGCGGCCGCGCCGGGCTGGAGGAGGAGCGCCGGCTGGCCTATGTCGGTGTCACCCGCGCCCGCAAACGCTGCACCATCTCATTTGCGCAGAACCGCCGCGTCCACGCCCTGTGGCAGCAAGCTATTCCGTCGCGGTTCGTCGATGAGTTGCCTGAAGCCCATGTGGAAGTGGTGGAGACGACGGGTGACGACCGCTTCGGTGGCTATGGCGCAAGCCGGTTTGACGAACCCGCGGCCGGCTTTTCCAACGCTTACGCGACGCCTGGCTGGCAGCGCGCGCAGAAGCGCTGGGGGGACGGCAAAACGTCGACCGCGCGCGATCGCGGACCGGTGACGATCGAGGGCGAACTGGTGGCCGCCTCATCGGTCGAAAGCTCGCGCTTCAAGGTGGGCGATCGCGTGATGCACGGCAAGTTCGGTCCCGGCACAGTGGGCGAGGTCGACGGCAACAAGCTGGTCATCCATTTCGATGACGCCGGCACAAAACGTGTCGTGGAAACCTTTGTCACGCGCCTCGACGTGGGGTGAGCTGCAGCGCCTGACGCGCCGATGTGCCAGCATCGCCGTGCCCGAGGGCTGGCGCCAAGACATTGCGCAGCTTACTCATGGACGCTGGGCGGGCAACGATGCCACCACACATCCGGATGATACCACACCACCTGCGAACCTGTGCGCAAACCCCGCTCGTTTTGCTTCTGCAACCACAGAATCGCGCGATAAGACGAACGCCAGTCCGGCACCGCCAAGAGATCGCCGCATGAGTGATTGACGCCTTGCCTCCAAGGGTGCCGGAGTGGGCTAAACAACGTTCGCAGCTCTGCCAAGCCTGCCGGTTGCGGACGAATACATCGGGATGGGCCGCGCCGGCCCCGCGCACGGAGAGGAACACATGCCGCACGTGGATAAGGCCGTCATCGGCTCCGACATGTTCATTGAGGGCCGGCTACAGACCCAGGGGCGCCTCGATATCTACGGTTACGTCGATGGCGAGGTGCAGGCGGAGCATCTTGTGGTGCACGCCGGCGGCCGGGTGTTCGGCACTGTGACGGCTGAGCGCTGCGATGCCATGGGGCTTCTGCAAGGCACGATGCACATCAAGGATCTCATCGAGATCGCATCGGGTGCACAGGTGCTTGGCAACGTCACGTATGGGCAATTGGCGCTGGAAGCGGGCGGTGAACTGTCCGCCGATGTCCATAACGTGCCGCCGACGATCGGCGGCGATTTGGAGGTGAGCGTGGCGCGCGGTCAGGCTGTGCCGATCACGCTCGGCGATCTTGCGGCCTTCGACCCGGACAACGCTGCCCATGAGTTGGTGTTTACCGTATCGAACACGCAGCACGGCTTCGTCAGCCTGACGGCAGCACCGACAACGCCCGTGCGCCGTTTTTCACAGGCCGACCTGGAGGCGGGCAATGTCCTCTTCCGCCATGACGACAGCGAGACGACGCGCGCTTCATTTGACGTGGTGGTGGCCGACAGCCACGGCGCGACGGCGGGTGCGGCCAAAACCGTCAAGGTCAGCGTGAAATAGCGCATTTGGCGGAATGACGAAGCGGGCTGGCATGACACCGGCCCGCGTGTTTCTCACTATGGACGTAGACCACCTTTTCCGAGCCTGACGGCTTAAGACCGAACCCGGCTGAGACTTAGTATAGCTTCTTGATGTGTTTCAGAAAGCAACGACGCTTGCTCGGTTTATTGGCACCGAAATCACTTCAATGCGACGTGCGCTTCGATCCCTGCTGGCAAATCGGGATGATAGAATCGTCCAACCAGCCTGCCATCGTTGCCCAGATTGAATTCTCCACGGTCGCCGCTTGAGTGCAGAAATGTCAGGCGCGTGCCTTGGATATCGGTTGAGTGGAAGTTGGTGTTGCATGTTTCAATGCACACCGCCTTTTCGCCGGCACGTCCGCCGCGGGTCACCTTGTAGCTTATGGCTCCGTTCCGCGACGTAACAAACTTCGCCTCATCCGGCCCCAATGCCTCACCGTTGGAAAAACGGATGGTCACGGACTGGCGCGCGGAGAGCGTGTCGAACAGAGCCGATGCCTGCACACTCGGATTGTGCGCAGCGGTCAGTCCAGCCCGGCGCACGATCTCTCGCACGGCACGCCGAGCAGAACACCTGAGGCTTTCATAGGCGAAGACCTGCTCAAACTCATCGGCCTGAGCGTCCCGGATCAGCCGAACGCCTTCACGGATCTGCGTGTCGTCGAGTGTCTGAGCTTTTTCGCAGCCGCCGGGCAGGTCCGTCGCTCCGGCGGCCCCGTGCCCCAGGGCCACCATCAGAGAGGCCGCGAAGAGAACTGTTTTTGTCCAAGTCATACCATTACCCTCAGGCGGCATCACGGCCGACAGGCGCCACGATTGGCCGGGCATGCCGGTTTCCGATGAGACGCGATCTGGACGGCCCGAACCCGACGGCCCAATATCAGCGGTCCAATCTCGACGGTTTAAGGGGGGCCAATGACATTCAGTAGATCTTGATCTCGGCTTTGGTCCCGGAGGGCAGGCCGGTCCCGTAGAATTTACCAGCCAGCTTCCCACCTTCGACGAGGATGAACTCACCCTTGTAGGAGGCCCCGCGCGGGCGCCGCGCATCATAGGCAATCGTCACGCGCGTGCCGGAGATGTCCATGATGTCGGAGCGACAATCATTGAACAGGCAGATCTGCTTGGTCGTGCGGTCGTGTTTGGAGAGCGTCAAGGCGATCGACCCGCCGGCGTCCCTTATGAAGGCCGCCGTGTCTGCGTCCACTTCTGCGCCGGCCGGAAATTCAATGACCAGAACATCGCGCAACATCAGCGTGTTCAACATTGCCACCGACTGTATGGCCGGGTTGTGGGCGGCATTCAGCGCACTGCGTACGGCCAGTTCGCGCACCGCCGCGCGCTTGGCGCAGTTGAGCGCCTCGAAGGCGAACGTCTGATCAAGTGTATCGGCCGCCTTGTCGCGGATGGTCGTCAGCATTTCGCGGACTTGGAGGTCAGCGTAATCCTGGAACACGCGGCAGCCGGTGCGCGGTTCTTCGGTTTTATTGCGCTGCGCCATGGCGTCCTGTGGCAACAGCACCAGGATCGCCAGGACGGTGCCGATGGCCAGGCGGCCACCGACCCAAGATGCCCCAAACGCCATCACAGGGAGCCTGTCATCATCTCAAGTTGTGGCTGGAATTCCATGCTGGCTGAAGCATTTGCATCCATCGGCACCACAGCGATGGTCACCAGCAGAGCCACAATCGCGGCGATCGAAACAATACACGCATTACGGAACCTATCAGACGTCATGGCTGAGCCTCCGGTCATTGTCCCGGGTGCGTCAAAACACACGCGCGCTGTCGATGCATCGCTCAACTCAACCCGATGGCCACAAATTTGCTGCAGCGCGGCATTTCTACCGCACTCGCTCAAAAATTGCGAAAGGTCGACCATCCGTTCCCGTCCGTTTCAACACATAGCGGCAGTTCCCGCCGAGCTGAATGGCGCGCCCCGTTCGGTAGATCGCGTCCCGCGGCTGGCCTGTGATCCGCCCGATGACGCGCGCGTCAGGCGTGCCGTTCGCCCGCAGCCAGAAGGCGTTGAGCCTGAACGCGTTCTGGCCGGCATCACAGCCTGGCAACTCCCCGCCCTTGCGCAGCAGGACTTCGCGCGGTGCGCCGGCTTCGGTGTCGCCCGGCTGAGGCGTGACGGCTGCGACACGGTCCCGCTCCGGCGCGCCACCATCCCCAACGCCGCGATCGTCCGGCAACGCCGGCTCTTCGCGCCCGCCCGGTCGCGCCCCGGGCGTAAAGGAGAAATCCGTGAAGAGTGATGACGATTCCCAAGGGATCTGCAGCCCATTGGTCGATTGATAGACCGCATTGCGAGCCGTCTTGAACACACGCTCGATGCTGAGACCGGGGCGTGTCATCGCCTGAACCAGGGCCGTGGCGTAGGGGCTGTTGCCACCATCGCCATCGAGCGCCACCTGGCCGGGTGCGGTGGAGAACGCGATGATGGCACCTGCCGGTGCATCCATGCGCGCCAACCCCCGCGCGACAGAGCGCATGCCCGATGGGAAGGGATTGTTGCGACAGGCATCCAGTATAATGATCGTCGGGCTTTTTCGGGCGGTGTCGAGCGTCGCCAGGAGATCAGACGCGGCCACGGCCTCGGCCTGGACCTCACGCGGATGGCGGATGCGCGCATCGACGGGCACGAGGTAATTGGTGCCGTCCACCTGGACCCCGTGCCCCGCATAGAACACAAGCGCGACCGCCTCGGCGCCTGCCGCATCGACCTCGGTGCCGAAATCAACGAACGCCCGGCGCATGGCGCGCGCGTCCAGGTCCGCATAGCTCCAGACCTGGAAGCCCACATCGCGCAGCGTACGCTCCAGCAGCACGGCATCGCGCGCCGGGTTGTTCAGTGTGTCGATGTACGAGTAAGCGGCATTCGCCACGACCAGTGCAAGGCGTGGCTTGCCGTCGGGAGATGATGTCGGCCCTGCCCCCATGGCGGACGCACCGCCCGCCGGCAGCCCAATCACTGCGAAAACGCTGAGAATGACAGCAGCGATGATCCGCAAGGCGCCGGGGTCCACGGGCCTTGGACCCATCCTGTCACCACCGTGCGCCATGAACGTGCCTCCGCTGCTGTCGTGCCGCCCGCGCGCGGCCAGGTGTTTCACCACGCAGAGCATATCGCAGGCATCGCCGCACAACGGAAGGCGGAAGCCACGGCAATCTGGCGCCCGCTGGCCGCCCCTTGGCACCCAACGCGCCGGGGCAAAGCGGTGCGGGCGGAAAATCGCCGCGATGTCGGTGCAGTCGTTTGACGTATTCAGACCGCGCGAGGCTCCGTGCCGGTTGGCTCGTCCTTGTGCGCAAGCAGCGAGCCGGCGTGAACGCTTCCAACTGGACGCTTCCTGCCGCGATGGATATGCACCCGAAATGACCGAGCGAACCCCACACGTGATGGCGAACGCCGCCAGCCAATCCGCCGTCGGCGCTGATGCGGCACAGGGCGTCGCGTCTCACGGCGCAGTCCCCGCTTCCGACGGCTCCGGCGCTTCGGACGGCTTTGCGGTGGAGACCGATGCTGTCGTCTCAGGCTCGGGCCTGACGCTTGACGAGCGTCACCACGCAACCAGCGGTGGACATGCCCCAGACGCTTTGGCCACGGACGACGCCATGGCGCCCAACTGCGGCAGCGACGACGTCATCATGGACGGTCATGAGACCTTTATCCCCGTCACTCGGTTTGCCCTGTTTGAGCGCCTGACGGCGCCCGGCACATGGCCTGTCGAGCAACGCGACGACGCCATCCGGTTCTTCAAGTACCTCGCCGCGTGGCGCCATCAGACATATATGGAGCGGCTGCTCACGCTGAAGGAGGCCTATCTCCCCTTCAGTCCGGACCGCGATACGGTGCGCGACGATGGCGCCGTGGATCGACGCGACGAGCAGCACGGCAATTTGGTTCAGTCCGTCTCAATGCTGCTGGAGCGGGCCAATTATGCGCCCATCGACAAGGGCGCGCTTGATGACATCTTCTCCGAAGACAGCGCCTATGGCCTCGACCTGAGCGTTGATCTCTATGAATTCGACGATGTACTAATCTATTATCGCGGTGCGTGCAGCCGGACTTTCCGGGACCGCACGTGGCGCAAGCTCTGGCTGGGCTTTGAGGAACGCCACGTGCCCAGTTTTCGCCGGCTGTTCCTGCTCCTCAAGCTCAAGCCGGAAAGCGTGCGCATTGATGAGATCATGGCAACGCGGCGCGTGAGCGAAAAGCGGGCCCAGCGCATTGTGCGCAAAGCGCGGCGCATGATGCCAGACGACGTGAGTTCTGATTTCATCTACCTGAAATTGTTCAAAGACATACCACGCGCCGACGTGCGCATGCTGTTTCCCAACACACGCGTGAAATTCAAGCTCTTGGACAAGCTGAAACTCGGCGTGACCGCCGGCGGCGGCACCATTGCCAGCATTGTCTCAACGGCATCCAAAGTAATTGCGGCGGTCAATCCAATCGCCGCCATTATGGCCATCATTGCCCTCGTCGGGGTCGTCTGGCGGCAGGTCATGAAATTCTTCAATCAGCGCAATCAATACATGATGGTGCTGGCGCAAAACCTTTACTTCCACACGCTTGCCGATAATCGCGGCGTGCTGACGCTTCTGTGCGACCGCGCGGAGGAAGAAGACATCAAAGAAGAGATGCTTCTATACGCTTTGCTGGCCAAGGCGCCACTGCATTCCTCCCAACTCGACGACGCGCGCGCAGCGATTGAGGAATATCTGCACGAAGAATTCGGCGTGCGCGTGCGCTATGATCTTTTCGACGCGTTGGCGCGGCTGCGTGCCGATGAGGTCGTGGTGCAGCGCCAGGACGGCATGCTGATCGCCATGGCGCCGCGCGACGCCTGCCTGCACATCGATGCAAAGTGGGACCGTTATCTCGACGATGCGGAGTTTTTCCGTCCGCCGCCCGGCCGCGATCAGCAGGCAACGGCTGCAACGAGTGGCGATGCACAGGGCGCGCATGAACGCGCCGCAGCCCACAAGCGCAATCTGGCCGAGGGTGACACGATCACGGCACGTGCATCGGCGCATGCCTGACGCCGTGGTCACGCAGATGCGGCCCCGATGTTGGCAGCCTGGGCGTCGGCAATGGCGACGGGCATGGAGCACAGTGCCAAGAGGCACTGAAACAAGGGGCTCTGAAACATGTGGGCAATGGGACCCGGCAGATGACAGACACCGGACCCGACCCGGCGTCGCTCTGGCAATTGATGCTCCCGTGCGCGTGCTCTGGAACGGCCTTTGCGCTGCTCGACCGCATCGAGGCATGGTGTGACATCCATGCGGGCGGGACGGCCAGCGATGGCGCAGATGGCGGCGATGATCTCTGGCGAGGCAGCGCCACGTCCTCGCCCGGCAGCAGCGGTCATGCGGCTCGGCTCACTGGCGCCGGCCGGCCGGTGATTTCGATCGATGACCTTCAGGACGGAACCTGGGCCATCGAGGTGATCTGCGAAGCGCGCGACGTGTTGGGACGCCTCCACGCAGCCCTCACAGACGCCCGTTCAGATCAAAGCGCGCTGTTTTCGGACGTGGACCTGCGCTGTGCCGTCCTCAGCGAAGTTCCGCAGCGCGATTGGGTTGCCCACACCCAGAGCATGCTTCGTCCCGTGCGCGCTGGGCGTTTCATCGTCCATGGCAGCCATGATCGCCAGCGTGTTGCGCCATCCCGGTTTGCCATCGAGATCGACGCTCAACGCGCCTTCGGCACGGCCCACCATCCGACGACGGTGGGATGCCTGCGCCTGATCGACCGGCTTGGTTCGCGCACAGGCGTGCCACCGATGAACCTGCTCGATCTTGGCACCGGGTCTGGCATTCTGGCGATTGCAGCCGCTCGGGTGTTGCCGCGGGCCCGGATCCTGGCGACGGACATCGATCCGGTGGCCTTGGCCATTGCGCAAGACAACGTGCGTCTCAACGGCGTCGCGCGCGCTATTCGCTGCGCCGTGGCAGACGGTCTGGACCATGCAGCGATCCGGGCCGCTGGACCCTTCGACGTGATCATTGCGAACATCCTGGCACGCCCACTTGCCGCCCTTGCGCCCGATCTGGTCGCCCAGGTTCGGCCGGGGGGATGCGTGTTGCTGTCCGGCATTCTGGCTTCGCAAAGCGCGTGGGTGGAGGCGTGCTATCGGGCAGCGGGAGCGCACCACCTTGAGCGCATTGAAATCGACGGCTGGTCGACGCTCGTCATGCGGGTGCGCGGCCGCACTTAGCGGTCGTCACGCGGTTGAGTGTTCGCAGGGCCCGCACCGCCTCAGCCATAACGTAACGTCGCCGCAAGACCCGTCAGTGCGCTGAACACCGGGATGGTTCATGGCCCGGCGCCTTGGTAGGCCGGCAGCGTTACCGCGAGAAAGAAGGAGCGGGCACGGGAACCTTTGCTCCCGCGCCCGTGCCAACCGTTGTGCGATCAGCCGATCTGGGCCCCGGACGAACCGGCCTTGATCTGCGTGATTTGATCTTGCGTGTAGCCCAGCTCACGCAGGTGCGGCTCTGGCAGGGCCGACAAGTACTGGCGCACCCGGTGGGCGGCCGCGGCTTCCTGCGCGACCATCACGCGTTCCAGCCAGCGTGGCACCTGCCATTCCCGTGCCACGCGCTGGGCCTGGGGAGCGGAGCCTGCACGCTGGCGTGCTTGTGCCGACGCGAGCGCGCCGGTTGCAGTCACTGCAGCCATGATGTCATCTCCATTGCTGTCGAACTGAACGTAAGATTGTGCAGTCGCAGCATTTGAGCACCCCATCATGCTGCATCGCAGCAATGCAGTTGGGGCAGCGACGCTGACATAACGCTGTCATGGTTTGCGCTTGCGGGCCGCCCGCCCGACGCGCCCCACGATGGCGAAACACGCCACGTCCACCCCGATCCCAGAGGTTCACCATGGCCAATCCGCACTTCACCGCGCGTTTCCAGAGCTTTGAAAACGGGGGAACGGCGGGAGCTGCGGGACAACGGCTGGAAGCGCTGCGCGCGCTTATGGCGGCCGACGGCCTCGACGGCGTGCTGGTGCCGCGTGCGGACAGACATCAGGGCGAGTACGTGGCGGCGTGCGACGATCGGCTTTCCTGGATCTCAGGCTTCACAGGCTCTGCAGGGCTGCTGCTCGCAACGCGCGAGGCTGCAACCGATGCAAAAGGTGCCGCTGGTGCGCTGTTTGTGGACAGCCGCTACACGGTCCAGGCGGCAGGGCAGACCGCGGGCCTCGGCCTGGACATCGTACAGGTGCCCGACACCGAACCCCTCGACTGGGCGCGTGATGCGCTTGCCCACGGCGCACGCATCGGATTTGACCCGCTGCTCCACGCCAGCGGCGAAATTCAGCGGCTGCTGAGTGCCGGCAGTGATCTGTCACCGGACGACATTGCGCCGGACCCGGCTGGCAACTGGGCAACCCCGGACGGGCATCTGCACATCGTGCCGCTCGACCTGAACCCCATTGACCGGATCTGGTCTGATCGACCGCCCGCACCGAACGCGCGACTGCGTGTGCAGCCGGACGACCTCGCCGGCCAGAGCGCGGCCGAGAAGCTCGCGGCCATCCAGGCCGACCTCATTGAAGCCGGCGTCGACGCGCACCTCACCAACCTGCCCGATACCGTCAGTTGGCTCTTGAACCTGCGCGGCGACGATGTTCCGCACGTGCCGGTCGCCCGCTATTTTGCGCTCGTGCCGGCGGATGGCCTCGTGACGCTCTTTATCGGTGATGGCCACGGCGACAACGAGAGCGCGCCGGACCAACCTGACGACGTGCTGGCGGCGCTGAGCCCCGTGGCGCGCATGCTGCCGGTCGCCCAGCTCAAAGCGCAGATGGCGCTTCTGGCCGGCAAGCGGGTGCAAATCGCCAAGGCGACGGCCCCTGTTGCCTTCACCACATGGCTTGAGGCGGCGGGCGCCAAGCCGATCGCCGCGAAGACCGACCCGATCGTGGCCCGCCGAGCGGTGAAAACCTCAGCCGAATGCGACGGGGCGCGGGCCGCCCACATCCGCGACGGTGCCGCGATGGTGAAATTCCTGCACTGGCTCGACCAGCGCACCACATCCATGGCCGCCGACCCTTTGCATGAAACCGAGATCGTGGCGGCGCTGGAGACTTTCCGGCGCGAGGTCGGCGAGGCGACGGGCCACGCGCTGCGCGACATCTCGTTTGATACCATCTGCGGTTCGGGACCAAACGGCGCGATTGTGCACTACCGGGTGACGCAGGCCACCGATCGCAAGCTGGAGCCTGGCGATCTGCTACTGATCGATTCAGGTGGCCAGTACGCGGACGGGACAACCGATGTCACGCGAACCGTGTTTATCCCCGGGCCGGACGCGCCTGCCGACACGCCCACGCCGGCCATGCGCCACGCCTACACCCGCGTCCTGCAAGGCCATATCGCGCTCTCGATGGCGCTGTTTCCGCAAGGCGCACGCGGCGTGGACATCGACGCCATCGCGCGCCGGCCGCTGTGGGCCTCTGGCCTCGATTACGGCCACGGCACGGGCCACGGCGTGGGCAGTTATCTGAGCGTCCATGAAGGGCCGGCAAGCATCTCCAAACGCGGAATGGTGGCGCTTGAGGCGGGCATGATCCTGTCGAACGAGCCCGGCTACTACTGGGAAGGACACTGGGGCATCCGCATCGAAAACCTGGTGCTTGTGCGCGCGGCTGACGACGAGGCCATGGCGGCACGACGTGCAAGCGGTGATCTCCCGGAGCCCGCTGCAGCAATGCTGGGTTTCGAGACGCTCACCCGCGCGCCCTACGATCCACGCCTGATTGACCATGCACTGCTGAGCACAGAAGAGCGCAACTGGCTGGCCGGCTATCATGATCGTGTGGTGGCCGATCTGGCCCCCCTGCTGGACGACAGCGAGCGTGCGTGGCTGCGCGCGCAGTGGCATTGAGCCTTACGCCAAACGACAACTCGAATTGCCGATGGACGCGTAACGCCTCACAAAAAGAAGCGCCGCAACTCAGATTGCGACGCTTCACGTGTTAAGTTGAATTTCACCGGTCGTCACCGCGTGCTCGGACTGTTCAACCCACCCGGGCCAGTGCAGAGATCTTGGGTCAGAACCGAACTTTCACGCCTGCGCGTGCTTCTGCACGATCCACTGTCTCTTCACCGAAGTGGACCTCACCATCCGCAAAGAGCACAGTGCCAGCGCCCAGAGAGACATCGAGGGTGCTGCCGACGAAGCCGGTTGCGTTGTCATCGTCGTCGCCCGCGCTGAATGTGAACGCCTCGCCCAGCATTGTCCCAGCAATCTCATCGTCGTCCGACGACACGAACTCAACGCCGATGCGCGGCGCAAACGCCGCTGTGCCGACCGTGATCGGGGCGGCAATTTGGGCCCGCCCCACAAACACGTCGACATCCCGCTCGCTGATCGTCAAGTTCTGCTGCGAGCCGGTCTCAGCGTAGGCATCCAATGAGATGCTAGCATAGCGCGCGCGCACGCTAGGCTTGAGCATCACACCGCCAACATTCAGCGTCGTTGTTAACGCTAGCTCTGGCGAGATGAACGTCCCATCGAAGCTGCCTTCAGCGATCTCAACGCCGTTGGCCGCGAGGTTGTTATAGACAACGCGGCGCGTGTCGAAGTCCGTCTGGCCAGCCGACAAGATAAAGTCGATGGAGGTTGCGCCGAGCCCGTACCGCAGGAAGAAACCACCGAAAACACTCTCGGCGTCCACTTCCTGATCGTCATAGCCACGGTCGACAATCTCGCTCTCACCTTCAGCGCCACCGACAAATGCGCCCGCCCGAAGATCGGTCGCAACAATTGTGTCCACACCGACGATCCCGCCGATCGTTGATCCGTGAAACGCTTCTTCAGGTTGCTGGATGTTTGCGCGGTTGTCGCCTTCCTCGTCACGGTGGGTGCCGAACGCCATGGCCCAAATAGCGGTGGTAGAGATCGGGGACGACCGATCGGTTCAAGAGATCATACTGTTTTTGCTGAAGTCGCCCCTCTTTCGGAACATCCTCAAGGAGTATGACAGCGACGATTTTAAGTTCGTTGGCAAGGACGACGACCTGGTCGCCAGCGTG
>CAZGNQ010000009.1:0-1229 GCA_964527285.1 uncultured Hyphomicrobiales bacterium
GGCGCACCTCCTCAGGTATGCTCTCCCACCAGTCCTGTGTGTTGGCAAACTCTGGATCGACGTCAAAGACCACGCCACGAAACGGATAGATCCGGTGGCGAACAACCTGACCAAGCCGGTACTTTGCTTTTCGAACGGTGCTCTGCGGCATCTTGAACTCCGGACATGACGATGATGCGGCGCATCAGCCCCGCTCAGTCGCGCAATAATGCAGAAAAATTCTTAATCAGTGTCAAGCGTGCGATCGGTGCGAACCGGGCGTCCCACGCAGCGACCGTGTATCATCCGAAACAGCGGCCCTCCGCCGGGGCATTTGCCGGCTCGTGTCGTCCGGAAACGGTAAGTCCATAAGTGTGCTGTGGTTTCGAGAAGCAGAAGTTCGCCCGAGCATGTGCGGCCTGTGTCAACGAACCTCTGGAGCAGCACACGCGAGCGCGGGGCGTTCGGCGGCTTGTCAGGCGAGCGCATGAGCGTCATGTGGGCAGGCCAGCCCGCCCGGCGGCGGCGGCGCCCTGCGTCAGGCCGTGCCGTCCTTTGCGTCCACAAGATCGGCCAGATCCGCAATGACCTTGGCCTGCTTCCATGTGGCATCGTCCTGCATCTTACCATCGATCATGACGGCACCAGTTCCATCGGGCATGGCTTCGATGATGCGCCGGGCAAACGAGACCTCATCAGGGTCCGGCGAGAACACGCGCTTTGCAATGTCGATTTGAGAGGGATGCAGCGTCCAGGCGCCGGCGCAGCCCATAAGGAAAGCGTTACGGAACTGGGCCTCGCAAGCGGCCGCGTCGGCAAAATCGCCAAACGGTCCGTAGAATGCCTTCAGGCCGTGCGCCATGCAGGCGTCCACCATCCGTCCGACCGTATAGTGCCAGAGATCCTGCTGCACGAACGCGCGCGTTCCCGTGAAATCGGGTGTGCCATCTTCGCCGGTGGCCGGATCGGCCAGCACGCCGTAGGCCGGGTGGCCACCGCCGACGCGCGTGGTTTTCATGCCGCGCGAGGCGGCAAGGTCGGCCGGGCCAAGGCTCATGCCGTGCATGCGCGGGCTGGCCGCCGCGATCGCTTCGACGTTGTTCACGCCCTGGGCGGTCTCAAGGATGGCATGGATCTGGATCGGCCGGGACACGCCGGCTTTGGCCTCCAGCTGTGCCAGAAGTTGATCCACGTAATGAATGTCCCACGGTCCCTCGACCTTGGGCACCATGACCACGTCCAGTCGCTCG
>CAZGNQ010000009.1:1239-18412 GCA_964527285.1 uncultured Hyphomicrobiales bacterium
CCAGAAGATCATCGAGCATCCACGGCGAATTGAGACAGTTGATCCGGGTCCAAAGCCCCGTCCCGACGGCAGCGAAGTCATTGTCGCGGGCCATGGCAATGAAGCCCTCGCGCGCGGCGTCCTTGGCATCTGCCGGGATGGCGTCTTCCAGGTTGCCGAGCACCACGTCAACGGTGGCCGCGATGGCGCCGACCTTGGCGCGGATCTTCTCAACATGGGGCGGCACGAAGTGGATCATGCGCTCCAGACGCGTCGGTGCTTCGCGGAAGGGGGCCGGCGCGCCGACGGCCAGCGGATGATAGAAGGCGGACGGCGGACGGGAAGCGAACATGGGTGTCTCCGGGCGCAGGCGATGGCGTGTGGTCAGCCGTTCTGCTGCGGTGCGGGACGATTGGCAAGTGTGCGGTGACCGGCAGACGCAGCGAGCGGTGGCGCTTGTCCGCCCAAGCCTCATTGCCCGCGCTGGGTGTTTTTGGGATTTCGCGGCGAAGCCGCGGCCGCCGCTTGGCGGCTACGCTACGCTGCTGAAGTGGAGTGCTGAATTCAGCCTCTCCGGTTGGTTCAATGTTGCACTTCAGCGCGCTTGCGCGCTGAGCGCCCGACTGGGCGCCGCCGCTTTCGGCGGATCGGGCCCCGCAGGGGCGCGTTACAAACTCCGCTTTGTGCCGTCACAGCAGGTAAACGGCTGCCAGCCCGAGAAATGCAAAAAAACCGACCACATCCGTCACGGTGGTGACAAACACTGATGATGCAACCGCCGGGTCGGCGCCAGCGGTTTCCAGGGCCATGGGCACCAGGATGCCGGCGATTGCGGCGACAAGCATATTGACCACCATCGCCACTCCGATGACGAGACCCAACGGCCCCGACGCGAACCAAAGTGCCGTCAGCGTACCGAGAATAACGGCGAACAAGAGCCCGTTTGCCAGGCCCACCAGGACCTCACGGCCGACAATGCGCCGGGCGTTGACGGGCCCCAGGTCCCTCGTGGCGAGGGCCCTCACAGCGACCGTCATGGTCTGCGTGCCGGCGTTGCCTCCCATTGAGGCGACGATCGGCATGAGGATGGCGAGCGCGACCATCTCTTCGAGCGTGGCGTCGAACAGCCCGATCACGAAGGATGCAAGGACCGCCGTGCCGAGGTTCACCAGGAGCCAGACAAAGCGACGCTGCGTGATGGTCACCACGGTATCTGCAAGTGATTCATCGCCGACACCGCCCAGGCGCTTCACGTCCTCGTCCGCCTCGGCCTGGACGACCTCCAACACGTCGTCCACCGTGATCACGCCGACGAGGCGTTCGTTTTTGTCAGTCACCGGCGCGGCGTAGAGGTCGTAGCGCTCAAACTGACGACCCACCTCCTCCTGGTCGAGATTGACATCCACCGCGTGGATGTCGGCGTCCATCAACGCCTCGATTTTGATGGGCCGTTTGGTGCGCAGCAGCCGATCGAGCCGCACCCTGCCAAGCAGATGATAGGTCGGATCAACGACATACAACTCAGAGAATGTTTCGGGCAGGCGCTCTTCTTCGCGCATGTAGTCAATGGTCTGGCCAACGTTCCAGAACGGCGGGACCGCGATGAACTCGGTCTGCATGAGGCGACCGGCGGTCTCTTCCTCATACTCAAGGGAGCGCTCGATCTGCGTGCGCTCGCTCTCGGGGATCTGGGCAAGGACCTCGCTCTGGTCCTTTTCGTCGAGGCCGTCGAGCAGATAGACTGCGTCGTCGGAATCAAGGGCCCGCACGGCCTGGGCCAGTCGCTCGTTGGGCAGGTCCTCGGCCAACTGGTCGCGCACCACCTCATCGAGTTCGGACAGCACGTCGAAATCAAAATCATCGCCGAGCGCGTTGATGACGGCGACGCGCTCGTCGCCCCGCAGGTTTTCAAGGATGTCGGCCAGGTCGGCCGGGCGCACCTCCTGGAGAAGTTCGCGGATTGCAGCGACGTCCCCAGCGTCAATGGCGCCGACCACCGCGCGCACGAGTTGATCGGACGCGGCAGCCTCCTCACGGGCATCGGCAGGGGCATGCGGCATGGGCGTTGCAGACGGGGTGCGCGCATCGTTGCCCGTGTGCCCGCGGCTCTGTTCCGGCTCACCCATGGTGCACAGCCCCCTCGTGTGCGGCCGGTGTTGCGGCGCGCGGTTGCGAATTGTCATGGCGGTCCGGCGCCTCAACGTCCAGCCGTATGCGTGCCCCTTGCGAAGCTGTGCATTCGCTGAGCGAGGGTGCTGCGATATGCGGTCACCACACCAGCGTCTGAGTGCTGCAATCGGTTCGAAGAAGTTGTGTCAGCCGCGGCCTGAGGCAGCGTCGTCATCGCGCGCGGACGACATGGCACCTGTGGCTCAGCCGTCGCAGTTTCCAGTCCACGGGACACAGCCGCTAACGTTGATCGCGGTCCAACGGGCCCAGGGCTTGCAGTAAGATACCGGTGCGGCGCACTATGCGTCGTGGGAACCGGGAAGGACAAGGCGATGCGCTGCGGGGCACTCTTCACTGGCATGTTTGTCGCCGCTGCGGCGATGGCGGGTGCGGCGTATGCTGAGCCGGCCGACCCGCTGGCCTGGGGGGCGAACAGCCTCGGCACGCGCGATGAAGCCGCGATCATCCGCCCGGCGAATGCCGTTGCGCCAGCCCCCACGGCCGTGACGTGGCGCGCGCCGGCTTGCCGTCCCACCGTTTCAAATCCGCTCACCGTTTCGCGGACCATCACAATCGATACGAAGGGCGGGCCGAATTACGGGTCGATCAATTACGGCCCCCACAAACTGCTCAACAAGAATGAGGTGGTGCTGTCGTTCGACGACGGGCCGTATCCTGGCCGGACAGAGCGCATTCTGAAGGCCCTGCGCGCGCACTGCGCTTTGGCCACGTTCTTTTCCGTCGGCCGGATGGCGCAGGCGTATCCCAAATCACTCGCCCGCATCGCGGCGGCTGGCCACACGATCGGCACCCACACGTGGGCACATGCCAACCTGCGCGCCCTCGGCCAGAAAACGGCCGAAACGCGGATCGAGAAGGGCTTTGCCGGTGTGGCATCGGCGCTCGGTCAGCCGATTTCGCCGTTGTTCCGCTTTCCCTTCCTCAGCGAGAACAAGCGGCTTTTGAAATACGTCAAGTCGCGGGATATCTCGTCGATCTCGGTCGATGTCGTGCCCGGAGATACAAGAGGGTATGGCCCGCGAAAGCTGGTTGAACGCACCATCAGCGGTGCGCGCCGGTTCGGCGGTGGCATCATTCTCTACCACGACATCAAACCGGCAACGGCGTCGGCCATGCCGGAGATCCTGCGGCAGTTGTCCAAGAACGGCTTCAAGCTGGTGCACTTGCGCACGACGGCAAGCTACGCGCCCAAGCCTGACCTCATGGCCGTGTTTGAGAAGGGCAAGCAGCGCCGGCTGGCTGCAGCACTGGCCAACGCGCCGCGCAAGCCGATCAATATTCTTCCGGCCAAGCTGAAATTGCCGGAGCGCAATGCCCGACGCGGGCGCCGTGTTGCGACGGTGGCCACGGGCACGGCTTCCGGGCAGCCCGAGGCTGTGGTTCAGGCGCAGGGCCTCAAAGTTGTTGAGGTTGGTGAAGACGCCAAACCGTCTGCTGCCGCAATCGCGCCGGCGGCACCGGCGAAGAAAGCTGTCACCAGCACAGCAAGTGCCGACGCCGGTCAAGCCGATGGAGCCGATGGCAAGACGCAAACGGATGGCGCCACGCCAGATGCAGCCAAAACGGTTATCCAAACCGCTGCCCTGCGCGGATCGAGCGCCGCCTCTGAAGATGCCTCTGAAGATACTGTGGCGACTTCGGACGCTTCCGGTCCCCAAACGGGACCGGCCCAAAAGACAAAGGCCGACGACGCCAGCGACACAAGCACATTGCGTGAAACGATCCAGATTGCCGCCCTCACGCCGACGCGTCGTCCGACGCCGGAGCCTCCGGCCGCGCCGGTTCGCTCCATGGTGAAACGCCTTGAAAAGATCTCCCGTCCCGCCACGCCGGGCAAGGCCCGCAAGCTGGTGCGCCCACGCAAGCGCAGTGGTAAGCCTGCTCTGACCGCCTCACGTGAGATCACCACGTATGCGCGGGTGAGTGCGCCGGCGGCCCGGCCAGTTGTGCGTCAGACCAGCCCAAGCCCTGAGCCGGTTCGCACCGCGCCAGCGGCGACGGATCGACAAAGGGTGGCCCGTGCACAAGGGGCGCCGCAGGACCGCGAGAAGCGTGTGCGCTGGTTCTTCAATTTCTTCAACAGCGAGCGATAAAGCCGGCGCGGCGTCGTGTGTCTTTGCTCTCAGCGGTCGTATAGCCTGAGGGTTCCACAGCGTTGAGCCGTCAGGCGACGCGAGGGCGCGCCCGACGGTGCGGTCGCTGAGTGTGCGCACGCCACTCTTGGCGCACCACCGCGCCAACCACCGGGCGCGTCCCGACCGGCAAGTTATGGCGGTTTGCCGGGTCGCCATACCTTAACGCCGTCCCTTGAACGGGAGCGCGGCACGTCTCGCGCAGCCGCTCACCACCACGGCTGAGCCGGCGCGGCATTGATCATCTCCTCGATCACCCCGTCGCGCCGGATGATTGCGCCAAGCGCTGACCGACGTCAGGCCATCCTCCTCACCACAAATGGGCGAAATCAACGGATGAGAAGCCGATCGTTGTTGCTTTGCAGCAGGTTAACCATCGTTTCAGTCTGGTGAGCAGTGGTCAAACTTGTCGGACAGTCTTGCGAGATGATTGCTGTTATACGTGCGTCGTATGGTCGGGTCGTCGTTGAGACAGGCGCTGGACGATTGCGCTGAACGCGGGCCGCGTTGAACGCTGCGCGGATCGGCCGCCGCCTTGCGTCATGCACGCCGGTGTTGCGTTGTCACAGCCAAAGGTGCGCCCCCCAAGCGCGCTCCAATTGCACGAAGGAAGGCCCAGTGATGGCAGCATCCGCATCGAAGGCTCGACAGCCGCTTCCCGCTACGCCGTGGCCCATGCGTCACCGCTGGAAGCGACTGCTGGTGCTGGCCCCGGTGTTTGCGGCCATCGCGCTCTCCGGTTGTCAGGACGAACTCCTGATGAGCAAAGCGCCGCTTGAGCGCGCTGCGGAGGCGGGACCGCGCACGGTTTCAACGCTCTTCTTCATCAATGCCGGCTTGGATCCTGTCGCGCTTGAAGAGCGTCTTGAAGATGTGTTGCCGAACCGCATGGCCACGGTCAGCCAAACCCTGCGCAGTGCTGTCTGCCTGGATGTGCGCGGGCGCGAGCGGTGTGGGAGCGCGCGCGTGCGGGGGCAGATCGAGCGTGACGGCGCCATCCAGATTGAAGGGGCCGGTGGCACACTGATTGTGCGCGCCCCACTGCGCTATTCAATGTCGGTGCGCGGCCGCGGCCGTGTCAGGCGGTACCGGGATACGGTCGAAGGACGCGCGGTCGCGGCGTTGCGCTTTGCCGTGACGCTGGACGGCGAAAAGGACATCGATGCCGCGCTGACCGATGTGTCGTTTGAGACCACAACGCCAACGGGGTCGCCGTCCACGTCCGAGCCGGCATCGGCCGAGGTCGCGATTGGCAAGAAATCCATCGATCTGGCGCGTGAGATTGAGCGCCGCTCCGGTCGGCAATTGCGCCGTGCGGCCTCGGCCATCCAGGCCGCGATGGACCCGGCGCCGGCGCTCGCCATTCTTGAGCAGTCCTGGCGCAAGCTGCATTACCCTGCCGTCGTGGCGGGTGAAGAGCGCGTTTGGCTGCGTGCCCAGCCGCAGTCTGTCTATTTTGCTGGTCTTGCGGGCGAGAACCGTGACCTGAAGCTGCGCTTTGCCGTGCGCGGGCGCCTGGGCCGTTTCGAAGGCGAGGCGCCGGTGCCGCTCATCCCCGTTTCGCTGCCGAAAATTAAACCTCTCGCCGAGGCGCGGGCGGCCATTGAGGTTGCCGCCACGCAAAGTGGGTTGAGCGCTGGTCCGCGCAGCAGCAACAGCCGCGATGTCGCCGGTGAGGATGAAGATGACGATGCCACGGCGGCCACCGTCGAACAGGCACTGGTCTCGCGCATGGTGACGACTGTGACGGTGCCCTACGACGAACTGGTGGAGGACGTGCGTGCAGCACTGCCTGAGCGCATCGTTCTGGGCGGCGAAGGCGCGCAGCCCGGCGCCGGCGAGGTTGCATCGGGGGTCGGAACGCTGGTGCCAACCACGGTCAAGCTGTTTCCGGCGGACCGGCGGGTGGCCGTGGAGATTGCCGCCGATGTCGAAATGAATGACGACTGGAGTGCACGGCCGGGCCGGGTTTATCTTGCAGGGCTGCCGCAGGTTGCGCGCGATGCGCCGGTCGTCACGCTGGGCTTCATTGAGATGACAACGCCAATCTCGAGCCCTGAGCTTTTCCAACGCGGTGCTTTCATCGTGCCCTCAAGCCCGTTGCGCAGCGCCTTGGAGGCTGGTTTCCGCCATGATTTGCGCGAGACGTTCCGTGAGGTGATCGCCGGTTATGGTGGCGGTGTGCGCGCCGACTGGGACAGTGATCGCGACGCCTTTGCACTGGTCGGCACGTTTGACGCTGTCGAGGTCGTCGCCATTGAGCCGGGCCGTGAGGGCCTCACCGTGGTGCTCAATCTGGTGGGCGACCTCAGCGTGCGCGAGGCAGGCACAATCGACGCAACGGCCGTATCGTCAGCCGTCGAGGCCACCACCACCGTCATTGAGAACTGAGCAGCACCAGTCCCGTGCGCCGGCTCCCGGTTCTGGCTCCCTGCGCTGGCCGCCCCCCTCTGGCCGGCCCCCACCCGCGCTGGGGTGGCCGTGCTCCCGCCCGCTGGTCTGACGGCCCGGCGCCGACAGGTGAGCCCGGCGCACAGGCGGACGCTTGGGTCTCACGCGACGGTCAGGACCGTTGAGCCGGTCGTCCCCCGCGCTTCCAACGCCCGATGCGCCTCGGCGGCCTGCGCCAGCGGGTAGGTTTGGTTGACCTTGATCTCCACACCGGCGCGCACGGCAGCAAACAGCGCCTCCGCGAGGTCCAGCGTCAGGGCGCGGCTGGCCGTGTGCGGCGCCAGGCCTGGTCTTGTGAAATAGAGCGCCTTGGGGGCGAGCGCCTTCGGCGACACGTCGGGCGGGGACCCGGACGCCGCACCGAACGAGACGAACACGCCGAAGGGGGCAAGGCAGGCAAGCGTACCCTCGTAGGTGGCGGCGCCAACCCCGTCGTAGACGACCGGGACGCCCGCGCCGTCGGTGAGATCCATGACGCGCGCGGCAAAGTCCTCCCGGGCATAGACGATCGTTTCGTCACAGCCGTGGGCGCGCGCGATGTCGGCCTTGGCATCGCTTCCAACCGTCCCGATGACCCGCGCGCCGATCTGCCTCAGCCACTGGCAGGCGATCAGCCCCACACCGCCAGCCGCCGCCTGCATCAGGACCGTTTGGCCAGGCGCCACCGGGAACGTCCGCCGCACGAGATATGCTACCGTCAGCCCCTTGAGCAGCATGCCGGCGGCCTGGCTGTCAGAGATGTCATCCGGCAGCGGAATGAGCCGCCATGCCGGATAAATGCGCGCTTCGGTGTATGAGCCCGGCGTTCCCATGACATAGCCGACGCGCTGGCCCACCTTCACCTCGCTGACGCCCTCGCCGATGGCTTCCACGACGCCAACGCCTTCCATGCCGATGCTGCCGGGCAATGCGACCGGATAAGCGCCTGAGCGTTGATAGACATCGATGTAGTTCAGTCCCACTGCCGTCTGGCGCAGGCGCACCTCACCTGGACCGGGCTCGCCAACGCTGATTTCTTCCCAATGCATGGCATCGGGCCCACCGTAGGCATGAAGGCAAATGGCGCGGGTCATGGCGTGAACTCTGGCTTGGTGATTGATCAGACGCGGGACGATGGCCAAACCGTTGCGCGCGCGCAAGACCGCTTAATCTTGGTCTGCATGACCGGCGCGACATGAAGCGCGCGCTTGCTGGCACCGGCAGGGCGGCCCACGACATGCCTTGCCGTGATGAGGGCGCGCGCGCATAGGCCAGCCATGATCGAATGGCGCGACACTGGCTATGTGATTGAGGTTGCCGCACACGGTGAGACCAGCGCCGTCGCCAGCGTCTTCACCCGCGCGCACGGTCGCCATGCCGGACTTGTCCACGGAGGGCGCGGCCGGCGCATGCGCCCCGTGCTGCAGATCGGCAATGGTGTCGCCGTCACCTGGAGCGCGAGGCTGAGCGATCAACTCGGTCGGTTCCGCCTGGAACTGACCGACGCCATCGCGGGCCGCGCCTTGGATGACCCCCTTAAGCTCGCCGGGCTGACCACCATGGCAGCGCTCGCGCGGCTTTTGCCGGAACGCGAGCCCCAGCCGGATCTCTTCGAAGCGCTGGAAATCGCTCTGGAGCATCTTGAGACGGCCGACCTCTGGCCCGCGCTCCTGGTGCGCTGGGAGCTGGCGCTGCTGGATGCACAGGGGTTCGCCCTTGAGCTGAGCACCTGTGCCGTCAGCGGGACCTCAGAGGCACTCACATATGTCTCGCCACGTACGGGGCGGGCCGTGAGCCGCGCGGCCGGCGCGCCCTATGCGGACCGCCTTTTGACTTTGCCGGCGTTCCTGGCGCCACGGTCGGCCAGCGCGCCTGTTCCGGATTTGCCTGGGCCTGAGGAGGTCCTGGCCGGGTTTGCGCTGACCGAGCACTTCATTGTCCGCCACCTCCTTGAGGGCGATGCCGCACGCCTGCCGGCAGCACGGCAACGGTTGAAGAGCGCCCTGGCAAAGCGCGCGTGAGAGCGGCGATCATCGGGCAAGGTATGCCCATCGCGCACATTCCCATGGCGCGTGTGTAAACGAGCAACACACTGAAATCGCTGCCATATGCGTATTTCAGCCCAGCCCGCGGCTCTGGGGCGGCAAGATGAATGCCAGATGAATGGCGGCTTCAGTTTCACTTCATGTCGCGATGATGACCGTCGCGTGGCCGGGGAGCAGAGGGCGCCCTTGCATGGACCAGCGCTCGCGATCGACACCGCCTTGGTGTGTGGTGGTCGACGCGGGCCCCATCGAAGGAGACAGACCATGCCGTCCATCTCACGCGGCCCCAACTGCCGCGCATCGTCCCTTTTACTTCGCCGTAGCGCCGTAACGGTGTTTGGCATCATGTCAGCCCCGCTGCTGGCAGCACTCGTGCTGGCGCTTGTCGGGGTGGTGCCCTCTTTTGCCGGCTACAACCACGTGCGGGTTGTGGGCGTCCACGGTGATGACGTCCTACACCTGCGCGCCCACCCCCATGCACGGGCGCGGATCACAGCACGCCTGGCATTCAATGCACGCCGTCTGGTCGCGCTCGATCATCGCGATGGCTGGGTGCTTGTGCGCCACGGCGCCCACCGCGGCTGGGTCAACGGGCGCTACGTCGCGCGCGATGCCCGCAAGCACGATACCTTCTACGGTGTTGTCGGGCTTGACCGCGATGAGGCCTTGATCCTGCGTGCGGAACCTTACCGGGATGCGCGCGCCTTGGCAGAGGTTGGCTATGAAGCTGACGCCTTGCTGGCCTGTGGACCGTGCCGGCGCGGCTGGTGCCCGGTGCGTGTCGAAGGCATCGACGGGTGGTTGCCGCGCGCGTACCTTGAAGTGCACTTCGACGGGCATGATCGGCACGGGTACGACAAGCGTGGCTATGCGCGGGCGCCTTATCGCAAGCGCACGGTCGCAAGCTACCGCGCAGATCGTGTGATCGACGATGTGTACGCTGACGTGGACGACTATGACGCCCCGTACGACGGCGATGTCGCCGGGTACGATGCACACCCGGTTCCTTCAGAGCCGATCTACGAAAAGCGTTATGTCGACCGGCGCAACGGCTTTGATCGCTACCGCTATCATGCGACCGAGCGCCAGATCTATGATCACGCGCCGAGCGGATATGCGCCCTACAAATAAAGGCCATGCGGCCGCCGCGCGGCAGCGTCTGCCGGCGGCCAACACCCGATGCGGTGGGCGCATTTTTGCACGCGACTGACTGGGTTTCGACGGCGTGACCCGGCTCCGCCTTCACGTCGCCGTGCCCGTCCGCGTCTCGCGCCGCACGCGTTTTCAACCGCGGCGGACGGTTTCTAAGACGAAAGTCACGCCGTCTGTCACGGCTGAAAGTGTCAACTTATGTTACCAGCAAACGACGCGCCGGCGCCCGTTTGGCGCCTGTGCCGACCAATCTGCAGGTAGCATCCATGGCCCATGCCTATCCCTTCACCGCCATCGTTGGTCAGGCTGAAATGAAGGAGGCGCTGCTGCTGGCGGCGATTGAGCCGCGGCTGGGCGGCGTGCTCATCATTGGCGATCGCGGCACGGGAAAGTCGACCGCCGTGCGCGCTTTGGCGGACGCACTGCCTCGCATCACCGTGCAACCCGCGTGTCGCTACAACTGTGATCCGGCTGCCCCCCATCCTGGCTGTCCTCTCGATTGCGCCGGTCGCGATGTTCCCGGCGAAGCTGTCACCGGGGCAGATGGACAGGCTGAAGAGGTGCCCGTGCCAGTGATCGATCTGCCGCTGGGCGCGACTGAGGATCGGGTCGTGGGGGCGCTCGATCTGGAAAAAGCACTCACCCAGGGGACCAAGTCCTTCGAGCCTGGCCTGCTGGCCCGGGCGCACCGTGGCTTTCTCTATATTGATGAGGTCAATCTGCTGGAGGACCACTTGGTGGACCTGCTGCTGGACGTTGCGGTGTCGGGAGAAAATATCGTCGAGCGCGAGGGTGTCAGTGTGCGCCACCCCGCGCGGTTTGTGCTGGTTGGCAGCGGCAACCCGGAAGAAGGTGAGTTACGCCCGCAATTGCTTGACCGGTTCGGCCTGTGCGTGGACGTGCGCACGCCGAGCGCCGTGTCTGAGCGCATGGAGGTGATCCGTCGCCGCGATGCGTTTGAGATGGATCCGGCGGCCTTCGTTGCATCCTATGCCGACGAGACGGACGCCCTGCGCGAGCGGGTGACCACCGCCCGCGCGCAATGCACCCACGTGCGCGTTCCCGAGGCCGCCCTTGAAACCGCCGTACACCTGTGTGTGGCGCTTGGCACCGATGGCCTGCGCGGAGAATTAACACTGGTTCGCGCCGCACGCGCGCGGGCGGCATACCATGGACGCGGCGCGGTTGAGACTGGTGACGTGACGGCCGTTGCGCCGGCTGCACTCAGCCACCGCCTCCGGCGCGACCCGCTCGATGAAAGCGGATCGCGGGTGCGGGTGGAGCGGGCCATCGCGCAGTTGGACGCGATGGTGGACGCGCCCGACGCCTCCGGCGACGCCCCTGGTGACCCAGCGGCCGGCGTCGCCGCGACGGCTGCGGCTTGAGATGCGCGCGGCGTCAACGCAAACCCTGGCCGCGCGGCCGACGCTTGCGCAATCGTCGGGACGCATCGATCCAGTGGATCGTGCAGTCGCGGCGCAGGAGGCGTGGGCATTGGCCCGTCAGGCCGCAGCACTCGCGGCCGTTGACCCGCGTGGCATCGGGGGGATCTGGCTGCACGCCGGGGCAGGCCCGGTGCGTGACGCATGGCTTAACGATTTTCAGTCCCTTCTGCCGCCCGATGTCCGGCTCTTGCGCTGCCCGGTGCACGCGACAACCGATCGCCTGATCGGTGGGCTTGACCTTGCCCGAACGTTGGCCGTCGGTGCGCCCGTGGCCGAGGATGGATTGTTGGCGCGTGCCCACGGGCAAGGCCTGCTGATCGCTGGCGCAGAGCGGCTTGATCGCGGTCAGGTCAGCGCGATCATCCGCGCGTTTGACGACGGTGTCGTGCGGGTCGACAGGGACGGCATTTCTCAGGTGGCACCCTCGCGCTTTTTTCTCCTTTGCGTTGACGAGAGCGACGCAACGGACGGGAGCGCAAGTGAACGCGCCAACGCGGCTGGCCTCAGCCCCGCACTGGCCGAACGGCTGGGGATGGTGATCGATCTGCGCTCCATTGCTCCGCTTGATGTGGTGGATCCCACGCAGGATTGGGCGGTGGCGCCCGGCAGTGCAGGCGAGGAGAGGCGCGATCCAGAGCGCGCGGAACTGGCTGCGGCGGTGCGCCGTGCACGTCGCGGGACCGAAATTGCGAGTGGGGCCGAGGCTGGCGCCGGCGCCGGGCAGGTGCACGTCGGCGATGCGGAGTTGGAAGCCATGTGTGCAACGGCGCTCGCGTTCGGCGCGCCGCAACTGCGCCATGTGCTCCAGAGCCTAGCCATTGCCAGAGCGAATGCCCGTCTTGAGGGGCGTGCTGGTGTTGGCGCGGATGATCTGGCGGTGGCGCTGCGCCTGTGCGTCCTGCCGCGTGCAACGCAATGGCCGGCCGTCGAAAGCCCGCAGGAGGCCGAGAGCACGCAGAACAGCGAAGCCGAAGATGACACCCCGTCCGACCCGCCGCCCACGGACAGCCAGAATGAGCTTGGCGGCGACAGCGCTCCGCCGGACGAGGCCGAGCCAGACGAGGCCAAGCCAGACGCAGCCGAGCCCGAGCGCGACGACACCGCCGAGCCACCGTCACCGGAAGAACTGATGGAGGTGCTCATCGCGGCCGTGCAGGCCGATGTGCCTGCCGGGCTTCTGGACGAGGTGGCGGCGCGCGCCCAGGCGCAGACACGGACACCACCTGCGGCGGCCAGCGCCGGGGCAGGCCAGCGCATGCGTGGCGCAGTGCATGGGCGCAGCGTTGGCGCGCGACCGGGGCAGCCCCGCGGCGGACAACGGCTGCATCTGCTGGAAACACTTCGCGCCGCTGCACCTTGGCAACGGGTGCGCCGTGAAGGGAGCGAAAGCCCACATCGGTCTCAGGCGCCCGGTGATCGGCGCCGTCTTTTGATCCGGCAGCAGGATTTCCGCATCCGGCGGATCGCGGCGCAGGCGGGCACGCTCGCCATCTTTGTCGTGGATGCATCGGGCTCAACGGCGTTCCGTCGCCTCGCGGAGGCAAAGGGCGCCGTGGAGTTGTTGCTGGCGGACTGTTACGTCCGCCGCGACAGTGCCGCACTGGTGGCGGCGCGCGGCCGGCGCGGCGAGGTGATCCTCGAGCCCACGCGCTCCCTCACCCGGGCGAAACGCGCATTGGGCGGGCTGGTCGGCGGAGGGGGCACACCGCTGGCGAGCGCGCTTGAGGTGGCCCACGGTCTGGCGGCTGCAGCCGTCGCCCGCGGCACAACGCCCCTGCTCGTGGTGCTGACGGATGGACGGGCCAACATCGATGTCGAAGGTCGGGCGCGCCGGGCCAAGGCTGGCGCCGATGCGCAGGCGGCAGCGGCACGGATCCGTGGGCAAGGCATGGCGGCGCTGGTGATCGATACCGCCCCACGCCCTGAGCCGCGCGCCGAAGCAATCGCATTGGCCATGGGGGCGCGCTATCTGGCGCTGCCGCTCGCCGATGCCGCAGGACTGAAGCGCGCGGTGGAAAGCGCGCTGCCAACGGGATCATGATACGCATGTCGGCGCGCACGGCTGGCACACGACTGTAACACCGAGCGCATGAGCAGAGGCATTGGTAATGGCTGGCGCACGACCCAAGTGGGAGCGCGAGGGGCGGCACTGGCCCAACCGGGCAAACAGCACGTTCGTTGAGGCGGCCGGCTTGCGGTGGCACGTCCAGACCTTTGGCCCTGACGCGCCGACGCACCCGGTGCTGCCCGGCCCACAAAAGCCGCCGCCGCATTGCCTGCTGCTGCATGGCACCGGCGCGGCCACCCACTCGTGGCGGGATTTTGCGCCGCACCTTGCGCCACATTTCTCGGTGCTCGCGCCAGATCTTCCCGGCCACGGCTTCACGGGTTCACCCGGTGCCCCACGGCTTTCGATACCACACATGGGGCGGCATCTGCGCGGCCTGCTCGATGAAACCGGTTTTGCGCCCGATCTCGTGATCGGCCATTCCGCCGGCGCGGCCATCGCGATCGCCATGGCGCTTGCGGGGCATATTCAGCCGCGCCTGATCGTGGCGCTCAACGGCGCGCTTCTGCCCTTTCCCGGCATGGCCGCGCGGCTGTTTCCGGCGATGGCCAAGGTTTTGTTCCTCAACCCCATCACGCCGCAGGTGTTTGCCTGGCAGGCAAGCGATCGCAGGCGTGTTGAACGGCTGATGGAGAGCACCGGCTCGAACATAGATGCGGAGGGGCTCAGCCACTACGCCGACTTATTCTCCTGCCCGGGACACGTGGCGGGTGCGTTGGGCATGATGGCCAATTGGGACCTGGAGACGCTGGCTTCCAACCTTGTCCGGCTCGATGTTCCGCTTGTCCAGATTGTCGGGGCCGAGGACGGCACCATCCCACCGCGCAATGCGCAGACTGTGGCAAAAAAAGTCCGCCGGGGCCGAGTCGTTGTGCTGGAGCGGTTGGGTCATCTTGCCCACGAGGAGGCGCCCGAAGCCGTTGGTCGCGAGGTTGAGAAAGCCTGGATGGAGACAACCGGCGCGCCGCTGGGGCAGATTGCGCCGGCCGGAGCCTCTGCGCTCGGCGAGCCTTGAACGCAGCCTCAGATGGCCGCTGGCCCGCCCGCGTGACGTGTTCACAGCCGCATCCGCATCAGAGATCAGAGGCTGACGAAAAACTGCAGCCTGTCTCAATCGGACGGCAGCATCACCTTGTCGATGACATGAATGACACCGTTGTCGGCACGGATGTCAGCATTGATGACACGTGCATTATCCACCGTCACGCCACTGCGGGACTTCGTGACCGCCAAAAGCCGATCGCCACCGGCCTTGATGGTGCGCACATGGATGCGGCGGTGCGGCAGCATGTTCGACGTGAGGCGGCGGGGCAGCACGTGATAGCTCAGAATGGCGGCCAGCTGATCCCGGTTTTCGGGCTTCAGCAGACGATCGACCGTGCCGGCCGGCAGCTCCGCGAAGGCATCATCCGTCGGCGCGAACACGGTGAGCGGGCCGGAACTGGCCAGTGGTTCGGCAAGGCCGGCGGCTTCGGCGGCGGCGAGCAGGGTGCCGAACACGCCGGCGCCCTGAGCCGTCTCAACGATGTTTGCGGCGCTGGCGTTCTGGACGCTGGCGAGGCCAAGAGCGGATGCAAGGACGAATGCAAGTGACAGCTTCTTCATTTTTCTTCCCCAAATGGTGATGGACGACAGCGTTACGTGTCGTGGCCGGGCCCGATGGGATGGATCTGCGGGTGGAATGATCACAGCTGAGTGATGGGCACGTGATCTGTCGCAAAAAGCCGGAAAAATCGGCAACCGCGCAGCAACCATGGAAAATAATTAAGCAGGCTTAGTCGGCGGCTGCGTGGCGGGCGGCGGCTGGTCAGCGTTCGAAGCGGGGCATCGGCTGCGCCGCCACTCGGTTGCGCGGCGCGCCTCACGTGATGCCGCACTCCAGCGTGGCCAGCCGAGCCGTCGCCCTGCCGTCACGTCGTGACGCAACGTCAGCCACACGCCGGGTGGGACGGCTTCACTGCAGCGGCAGAAGACCTGCCCAGACCACGTAGGCGTAGGCGACAACCCAGGCGAAAGCATAAATCCCAAGCCAGAACGCTAATTTCGTCTTGGGCCAGTTGCCGGCACGGGTCACGGCGGGGCGTTGCTTGATGATGGCCCAGACCGTCAGCAGGCCGGCGATGCCCCAGAAGCCGGAGGCGAAAACAGCCAGTTGCACGGAGATGTTCCAGACCGAGCCCGGTTCATTCACGAGGCTGAAAACCGGGAACGAAGAAACCACCGGCCAAATGAAGATCAGCGGGCCCAGAATGATCCAGGCGGTGAGGCTGAGGGCCTTTGCCCGCATCGCGCTGACGGATGTCGGTTTCTGGCGTGGCGTGGTCGCGGCTGACGTGTCTTGCATGGTGCACCTGCTTGCGTTCGGGTGAACGCGACGTGCCATGCTGGAGCGATGCCGGCCCTGCGCCATCTGCGCCGTGGGGTGAGCGGCCGCGCGGTGCGTTGACGCGAGGCAATATGGGCGGAAAGTGGCGACCATGGTCAGCATGAAGGACCAGTCTACTGACGCGCAGGCACCGCGACTGCAAACCCGCTTGGCCGGAGGCGTGAGCCGATTGCCATCGTGCGATGATCCCGGCTTCGCGCAGTTGGACCATCGCCAGGTTCTGGCCGCGCTGACGGCTGAGGAGCGTCGCGCATTGACGCAGAAATCTGACCTCCGTGGCGGGCTTCAGGCGAGCGCACACATCGGGCTTGTTGCGGCCGGCGCGCTCTGGATCGCGGCGGGATGGCCCGGATGGCCTGCGGTGCTGATCCTGCACGGCATCGTCACGGTGTTCCTGTTCACCGCGATGCACGAGGCCAGCCACGCCACCGTGTTTTCCTCCCCGCGCGCGAACCGTGTTCTGGCGGCAGGGTGTGGCGTGGTGCTTTTTCTCCCACCGAACTGGTTTCGCTACTACCACTTCGCGCACCACCGCCACACGAATGATCCGAACCGCGACCCGGAGCTAATGGGCGGCGGCAAGCCGGAAACCTGGCCGGCCTACTTGTGGCATATGACTGGTGTGCCGACGTGGTGGGGGCAGGCACAGGTTCTGGCGCGCAACGCACTCGGGCGGACGGTGGGCGAATTTATCCCGCCGCGGGGCCGCGCCAAGGTCATCGGTGAGGCCCGCATCATGCTGCTCAGCTACGCGTGCCTCGTCGCCATCAGCGTGGCGGCAGGCTCAGCGCTGTTGTTCTGGATCTGGCTGGTGCCGATCGCGCTGGGACAACCATGCTTGCGCGCTTACTTGCTGGCAGAGCACGCTAGGTGCCCGGCCACGGCCAACATGCTTGAGAACTCGCGCACGACGTTCACGGGCACGGCCGTGCGGTTCCTCGCCTGGAACATGCCATTTCACGCCGAGCACCATGCCTATCCGGCCGTGCCCTTTCACAAGCTGCCGGCCTTCCATTCGGTAACGCGCGCCCACCTGAAAAGCACAGCGTCCGGCTATGTGGCGATCCACCGCGAGGTGCAGCGCGCACTGGGCTGAGGGGCCGCACGTCGGAGTGGCTCAATGGCGCACACCGGTATGGTGCCAACAACACGCTTGGCCATCGCTGCGGCAGTCTGCTAGGCGCGGCCATCGCGGGTGACCAGCGCGGACGCCCATCGCAGGCGACCAGCGCGGTCATCACCGGTGGCCCGCGATGACCAGCCCCATGATCCGATCGGAAATGATCAGCCCCCTATGACCAGTCTTGTCGTCATTGAGCAGACCCTCAACGGCATCCAGTTCGGCC
>CAZGNQ010000009.1:18512-28267 GCA_964527285.1 uncultured Hyphomicrobiales bacterium
CCTATGACCAGTCTTGTCGTCATTGAGCAGACCCTCAACGGCATCCAGTTCGGCCTCACCCTCTTTTTGATGGCAGCCGGGTTGACGCTCGTGTTCGGCATCATGGGCATGATCAATCTGGCCCACGGCACGCTCTACATGGTGGGCGCCTATGTCTGCGCGAGCACAACGGCGGCCTCTGGCAACTTCCTGATCGGCATCGTCTGCGGCGCGGCGGCGGCCGGGCTGACCGGTGCGCTGATCGAGGTCATTGCCATGCGCCGGCTCTATGACCGCGATCACCTGGACCAGGTGCTGGCGACCTTCGGCATCATATTGTTTTTCAATGAGTTGACCAAGATCATCTGGGGGCCGCAGGCGGTGTTTCTGGGCGTACCAGAGGCGCTCAATACGACCGTGGAGATCCTTCCCGGGCTGCCTTATCCGGCCTACCGCCTCGCCATCATCGTGGCGGGCATCGCGGCAGCACTGTTCCTGCGCACGCTGATCGTGAAGACACGGCTCGGCATGCGCATCCGGGCCGGCGCCACCCACCGCGAGATGATCGGCGCACTCGGGATCAACATTGACCGGCTGTACACCATCGTTTTCGCCATTGGCGCGGTGCTGGCCGGGACGGCTGGCGCGCTTGCCGGGCCTTTACTCGCCATCGAGGTGGGGATGGGCGAAAACATCCTCATCCTCACGTTCGTGGTGATCGTGGTCGGCGGCATCGGCTCAATCCGCGGCGCGCTGGTGGCGGCGCTCCTCATTGGCCTCATTGACACCTACGCGCGCGCCTTCCTGCCCACGCTGCTGCGTGCGCTCGTCGAGCCCGCCACCGCCGATGCGGCAGGGGCCAGCATCGCCGGCATGGCGATCTACCTGGCGATGGCGCTCGTGCTGATCTTCAAGCCGCGCGGCCTGTTTCCAGCCTACGGGAGCGCCTGATGGTCGAGGTGCTGCCGGCACGTTCCACAGGCGGGACAGGTGCGGATGCGTCCATGGCGCGTGCCCGCGGGCTCGATGCGTCGCGCGCACTCATGGCCATCGGCGCCATTGCGCTGATCGCGCTGCCGGGCATCGCCATCGCCGCCGGCGAGCCTTTCTGGATCAAAATTGCCACCCGTATGGCGATTTTTGCGCTCGCGGCCAGCGCGCTCAATCTCATCGTCGGTTACGGCGGGCTCGTCAGCCTGGGCCACAGCGCGTTCCTTGGCGTTGGTGCTTACGTTGTCGGCATCACGGCCCAGCACCATGGCGACGCCACGCCCGTGCTCGGGGTCGAGGCGCTTGTCTGGTCGGCCAGTGTATCAGCGCTCGTACAGTGGCCGCTGGCGCTGCTGGCCGGCGGTGTCTTTGCAGCCATCATCGGCGCGCTCAGCCTGCGCACGGCGGGCGTTTATTTCATCATGATCACGCTTGCTTTTGCCCAGATGATCTACTTCTTCATGGTTGGCCTGCCGACTTATGGTGGGGAAGACGGCATGAACATCTGGGACCGGACCTCCGCGCCCTTCATCGACCTCGCCGATCCAACGACCTTCTATTACGTGTGCGTCGCGCTGCTGTTCGCTTTCACATACCTCGCCCATCGCCTGCTGCAGGCGCCCTTCGGGCTGGTGCTCCAGGCGATCAAGCACAATGACAGACGACTGCAGGCGCTTGGCGTCGGCACCTATGCGCACAAGCTGGCGGCCTTCACGCTGTCTGGTGCCGTGACAGCGCTCGCGGGCGCGCTGCTGGCGCATCACACCGAGTACGTCGATCCGGGCCTGCTGCAATGGACCGTCTCGGGCGAATTGCTGATCATGGTCGTGCTGGGCGGGATGGGGACGTTGTGCGGTCCCATACTCGGTGCGTTTGCGCTGCTTGCGTTGGAAGAGGTGCTGAGTGGGTTGACGGAGCACTGGATGCTGTTCCTGGGACCCATCCTGGTGATCGTCGTGCTCTATGCCCGCCAGGGCCTGTGGGGCCTGCTGAGCGCGGCCGCGCGCGCAGGTGCCGGGCGCGGTGGACGGCCGGACGACGGGGGCGCACCATGAACCCGGCAGGGCTTGAAGTGCGAGGCCTGCGCAAGGCCTTCGGCGCCGTCGTTGCCAGCGACGGCCTCACACTGTCCGTGGCGCCAGGCACCATTCACGGGCTGATCGGCCCGAACGGTGCGGGCAAAACGACGGCGATTGCGCAGATCAGCGGTGAGTTGGTGCCCGATGCCGGCGCCGTGCTGTTTGACGGCGTCGATGTCACGCGCATGGCCATGCCGGAGCGGGCCGGGCGTGGGCTGCAGCGATCCCACCAGATCACACAGATTTTCCGGCCGATGACGGTGGCGGATAACGTGCTGCTGGCGGCCCAGGCCGAGGCCCGGCGCACGTGGGGATTGTGGCGCCCGGCGCGGCAGAACCCTGACGTCAAGGCCGCCTGCGATGCCGCGCTGGAACAGGTGGGCCTCGCGTCAGAGGGCCAGCGCATCGCCGGTGCGCTGTCGCACGGCATGCAGCGTCAGCTCGAACTGGCCATGGTGCTTGCCACGCGTCCGAGGTTGGTGCTGCTCGATGAACCGATGGCCGGGCTCGGCCCGACCGAGACCGCGCGCATGACGCAGCTTTTGGCCTCACTGCGCGGCACGATGACCATGCTGTTGGTGGAGCACGACATGGACGTGGTGTTTCAACTGGCTGATCGGGTGAGTGTGCTGGTGAAAGGTGCGGTGATCGCCGAGGGCACGCCGGACGTCATTCGGGCGAACAGCGACGTGCGTGCGGCCTACCTGGGCGATGCGTTGCCGGGAGGTGTGCCGAGTGACGTCCGAAGTGACGTCCCGAGTGATGTGCCGATCGACGTGCCAAGTCAGACGTCAGGGGACGCGTCCGGCGGCGGCTCGTCGGGTGCGCCAGCACCGAGCCTCGGAGCCACGGCATGACCCTGCCTGCCCCGCTTCTGGAGATGCACGCGGTGGAGACCGCCTATGGCGCCGCCCAGGTGCTGTTCGGCGTCGATCTGCATGTGGGCGCCGGCGAGGTCGTGACCCTGATGGGGCGCAACGGCATGGGCAAGACCACAACCGTGCGCACGGTGATGGGCATGACACGGGCGCGCGCCGGAACCATACGCTTTGCGGGCCAGGACATCACGCGCTGGTCCTCACACGCCATCGCGCGGGCCGGCATCGGCCTGGTGCCGGAGGGGCGGCAGGTGTTTCCCAACCTGAGTGTTCGCGAAAATCTGACCGTTGCAGCCGCCAATCCGCGCCATGTGCCTGATCCGTGGACCGGCGCGCGGGTAATGGAGGAGCTTTTCCCCCGGCTCGCCGAGCGGGCCGATCAGTTCGCCAGCACGTTGTCAGGCGGTGAGCAGCAGATGCTTGCCATCGGCCGTGCGCTGACAACCAATCCGACGTTCATGATCCTGGATGAGGCCACCGAAGGCCTCGCCCCCATGATCCGCGAAGAGATCTGGTCGTGCCTGGAGCACAACCTCAAGGCGGCAGGGCAGGCCATTCTCGTGATCGATAAGCACCCCGAGGCCATGGCCCGGATTGCCGACCGCCATTACGTCATGAGCAAGGGGCGCATTGTCTGGTCCGGCACCAGTGCCGAACTGCGGGCCGACCCGGAAATCCAGCACGCACATTTGGGCGTCTGAGCGCGCTTCGTCCGGCCCTTGCCGCGCTGGACGCCGCCTAACTTGCGCAAAGTTGCGGCGCGAGATCGCGTTCATTTACGAGGACGCGTGAACGCCTTTGCCGTCGGTGCGCACATCCTGCTAAGCCCGTGCCCAGCTTGAGCAATTCCCAGGGGACGACACGGATGGATTCCGCAACACTCTCGGTTGCCGTTGCCGTCGCGGCCTATGCCCTCGTTTGCCTGGTCATCGGCGTGCGCAGTGCCGCCGTCACAGCCAACGCAAGCGATTTCCACATCGCCGGGCGCAACGTCTCGGTGTTCGCCTACGCCACGGCCGTCACGGCGGCGGCGTTTTCCGGCTGGACCTTCATCAGCCATCCGGCACTCATCTATGCGGAGGGCTTCCAGTATGCCTTCGTCTCGCTCTACGCCATCACCATCCCGCTGACAGCGGTCATCTTCTTCAAGCGCCAATGGCTGCTCGGCAAGCGCTTCGGCTTCGTCACGCCGGGGGACATGTACGCCAATTATTTCCGCAGCGAAGGCATGCGGGTGATTGTGTTTCTGGTGGCTGTGATCATCGCGGTACCGATCATTGCGATCCAGTTCCATACAACCGGAACCCTGGTGTCGTTCATCACCGATGGGCGGGTCACCAGCATCGAGGGCATGTGGCTGCTGTCGGCGATCGTGATTGCCTACGCCACGCTCGGTGGGATGGAGGCGGCTGCCCGGATTGGCACGTTCCAGTTCGTTTTCATGTGGGCCGGCATCGTGGGGCTCGGGCTTTACGTCGGGCATCTTGCGGGCGGCATTGAGGGCATCTCACAGGCCATCGGGCTGCTGGCGACCATCGACACCACGCGCACGCCGGATGATTTCAGCCATTACGTGGCGGCACCCGGCGTCATCCAGTGGGTGGCGAGTGGCCCGGCGGCGCAGGGCGGTGAATGGACGGCGGCCATGGTGCTGTCGTACGTGGCGGGCTTCATGGGCATCATGGCCGCGCCGGCGTTTACGATGTGGGCCTTTGCTGCTGGCGATCCGCGCGCGCAGGGTCATCAGCAGGTCTGGGGCAGCGCCTTCTTGATGGGTGGCGCCTTGATCGGGTTCGCCGCCATCATCGGCATCACGCCGCACGTTTTGGGCGCCGACCCGCTCGTCAACTTCAACGCGCGCGACGCGGCACTCGTGCAATCGCTGTTGCCGGAGCTGCGCAGTGCCGAGGACCAAAGCCAGCTTGTCCTGTTCCTGATCCGGCTGGTCGGCGAGGCCTATCCATTTGCCGTTGGCGCCCTGGTATTGGCCGCGTTGGCGGCGATCCAGTCGACAGCAGCAACGTTCATCACGACAACCGGAGCGATGGCCTCGCGCGACATCGTCCAATCGTTCCTCATTCCGTCGGCGTCCGGCACGCTGCAGATCATGACGGCGCGCATCTTCATGCTGGTGACGTCGGGCGCGGCCCTGCTGCTTGCCACGTTCGGGCTCGACTGGGCGATCCTCGCCGGTAGCATCGCGGTCGCCATCGCGCTGCAAATGTGGCCGGCGCTCATTGCGGTGTGTTATGTGCCCTGGATCACCCGATCCGCCGTGATACTGGGCCTGGGCGTGGGCATCCTCGCGGTGGTGGCCACTGAAAAGATGGGCGGGCAACTGGCGGCGATGTTCGGCTACGCGCTGCCGTGGGGCCGCTGGCCGCTGACCATCCACTCAGCCCTGTGGGGGATCGGCGCGAACCTCATCACGGTCATCGTGATTTCGGCCATCACGCAGTCGCGCCCGCTCTATGAGCACCGCGCCCGGTTTCAGTCCTTCCTGCGGGACTTTGGCGAGGTTGGCCGGTCCGCCCGCCTGTTGATGCCGATCGGCTTCGTGCTCACGCTGGCATGGCTGTTCTTTGCCATCGGGCCGGGTCTGATCATTGGCAACACGCTGTTCGGTGATCCCAACGATCCTGACACGTGGCGGGTGCTGTTCGGCATGCCGTCGATCTGGATCTGGCAGCTCATTGCCTGGGCCAGCGGCGTTCTGCTCATCTGGTTCCTGGCGTTCCGGTTGCGCCTCGCCGGGCGGTTGCGCACCACGTTGACGCCACTGACGGAGGATATCGGCAGCATGGCTGTGCGCACGTCGCCGCGGCGCGGCGCGCAGGCAGGGCGTGACGGGCGTGCGATGGGTTCGGCGGCGCAGCCTGCGGCGTAGACCGACCACTGACGGTTGCCGGCCACTGACGGGGGCGCGCCTCTGGCGTGGTGCCGGCAGTGGTGCGTGTGGGCGGGGCACCGGTCGCCGGGCCGTTCAAGTCAGGCTGGTCAAGGTTGGCCGGTCAGGGCGCGCCGTCGATCACGCGCCGGAAAATCTCCACCAGAGCGGCCGAACTGACCCCAAAGACCAGCAGCCCGTGCGCGGCGCATACGCCCGCCAGTTGCCGCCACTCGTCCGGGGGGATGATGTCGCCAAAGCCCAGCGTCGTGAACGAGACGGCGGAGAAGTAAACGGCGGTGTCAAAATCATCGAAGACGCCCAGCACAACGAACGACGTTGACCACGCGACAATCGCCAGCCCATGCACCAGCGTGAGCCAAAGCGAGGCAAAACCCACGATGATCGAGGCCCGCACGACGGGCGGACGCGGCAGGTGGCGGGGCTGCCAACGCCGGACCTTGGACAGCATGGCGACCACCATGGCCGATTGGGCCGCCACGCAAACGGTCAGGATGCACACGCCGATCGCGAATTGATGGAGCATGGGGGCGACGGCCGGTGCGTTGAATGGTGGTCAATGTGGTTGGGCGAACGGCTCCACCCCAGGCGCATCGTGCGGTTGCGCACTCCGGCAGCGATTGCCCGCTCGCCACAGTGCGGGATGTGGCCAGCGGGGTCTGGCCACCGGAGTCTGGCTGGGGGGCCTGGCCAGCGGCATGATACCAGAGCCAAGCGGCCGGGACAGAACAATTGCAGGCAGGCAGCCACCGTTGCTGCGAACTGGTCCTGGCGCCGTTGGGTTCCGCGCCCCGGCCAGGCACCCGAAGCGAACGAACGGCAATGCCGTCACCGTGATGGGCGCATCACGCGGTGCCTTTCAGCCAATCGCGGTTTCAAAAACGCCGGTGGTTTTGCAGGCCAACGTAGAAGCCGCTGTCACCGTCACCCGAGCCGGACCAGCCGCCGTTCACGGTCAACGTGCGCTCATCCAGGTGGAGCGTCCCGACAAGGCCAGCGCGCAATCCGGCGGCGTCGCTGTCGCTGACGACCTGGGCTTCAAGCGCCACATCGAGCCAGCCTTCAATCACGTTCTGGCCGACGCGGCCGTGCAAGCTCGTGGCGTCAAACGCTTGCGAGTGTGACACATCGAGCTTGGCAAAGGCGCCGTCGTCGAGCGTCCACCAGTTTTCCCATGTCACCTTAATGCCCGTGCGCGTGCCGATGTCGGCATTGGCGGGATCGTCTGGCGTGACGCTCTGGGTGAGATATTCAGCGCCGATGTAGGCCTTCGTCACCCACCGGCCATGGTGATATTGATATCCGATGGCGGCTTCGGACATGGCGCTTTGACCGACATGGACATCGTCGATATCGCCGATGCGTATCAGGTTGGGAAGGCTGAGGAACGTCAATTCAGGATCTTCGCCGTAAATGTAGCCGCCATAGCCACTGGCAAAACGCAGCCGCCATCCGGGTTGGGTGACGGGTGAGAATGGCGCAAAGACGGTGCCGGTGTAGGCGAATGCTGATGTCATGCCGGCGTCGACGCCGGACCAACGCTCAAAGCGCGGCGCATGCAACAGGTGTTCGCACGCGGCGGCGTCATTCAGCTTTTGCGTGGGCGTGCTGTTTTGCTTGCCCGTTTCAGCCGGCTTTTTCTCCTCAGGCGATTGAGTGTCGTGCGATCTGGGTGCGCAAGGGTCGGCCGACGGATCAATGGCGCGCAGAACCAGGGCGACGCCGGCGATGGCAAGTTTCGCGGCGAGGCGTTCAACGGGGCCGGCGCTTGGACCAATGACGGGGTCAAGTGCTGTGTTGAGCAGATCTGGTTGTTGTCGGTTGGGGTGGGCTGCGGGCGCGCGTGGGGCATGTGGTGCCGCGGCGTGTCCGCCAGAAGCGCCGTCAGACCCGCTGTCAGATTCTCCGCCAGTTCTTCCGGCAGTCCCTCCGGCAGACGGGCCGTCAGATTGGCTTTCAGGGGCCGCGTGAGCAGGCAGTTCGGCCGGGAATGCGAAGCCGATGCAAACGCAGATCACCGCGGCACGGCAGAGCGCTGATGCAGCGTGCAATATGAGCGCACTTCCCGCCTGGGTTGTGGCGCGGGCAGGGCGGCGGGGCGCAATCGCACGCCTCACCACATTTCCCCACACAAACATACGCATCACGCCACCGGTGCACTCGGCAGGTGAACAGTGAACGCAGACGCACCGGACCGCCAGACACGGTCAGCAGGACATAATGGCAACTTGCATAAAGATTTAAGCTTGAGAGTGGATTTTGGAGAATAATGCGCGCACTGGTTGAGGCGAACTTGGTGCAACCGGGTTGGCACCCCGTTTAAGAGCGCCGCCGCGGCGCGGCCGTCCCGCCGCAAAACCGGTGTTCACGATAGCGCGGTGGCCGCGTCACGTGTGTTGGGACGGACGCCGCGCACGGCGCCCGCAAAAGCGAAAGATCTGGCGTTACTGGGTGCGCCCCGTTGCGGCGCCCGTTCTGTTGCTGGCCACATCCGTGGTGTCGTCTTCGTCTTCCTGCCCGAAATCGCGGACGGCGAAACGACCGGCTTCGCTCGACAGCGCAATTCTGAAGCCAACACCGTTTTCCGCATCGCGCTGGCCGATGGGGCGCCGCGACGATGGCCGCTTTTTGGTTTCCGAGGAATACCAAGCGCCGCCCTTGACCACGCCGAACGCGCACACTGTTCCTCCGGGCACAGGGCTGCCATCGAGCGGACTTTCAGCCAGGCTGTCGATCCAGCAATCCGCCACCCGTTCTCCGACATTATCTGTCAGATCAAACGCGTTGAATGCGTTTGTTGCGCCTTTGCCTGCGATGCGCGTGCGCTCATTGGCCGCAAAGGGCTCTCCGGAAATCCTGTCCGGCCCTTTAGCGACGTATTCCCATTCTTCAGCGGTCACCAGACGGTATGGCAGCTTTGTCTTTTCGACCAACCAATTGACAAATGCCGCGGCGTCAGGCGCCGAAAGGCAGACCGCGGGGTGGTCACCCCCTTGCTCAAAGCCCGGATTGGCAAACCCACCGGCGCGGACTGCCGGATCGCCACTTAAACACCCACTCGTGGTCTTGTGCTGTGTTTCCTCGATGAAGCGCTGATACTCCGACACCTTGATGGCATATTTCGAAATGGCGAAGTCGAGCTTGATTTCAGCCGAGCGGGCCGGGCCCTCAAACGGGGGAACGGGGCTGAACTCCGGATTGCGACCAAGAACGAACGGACCGCTTTTTACCGCCACCATGATCGGGCAGACGCTACAATTGCGGAATTCTTGACCGGGGCTATAGGTGGCCTTTTCGGAGTGGCTGTCTTCCTTTGGTTCTTCGTTGCCGGTGGTGGCATCCTCTTGCGGTTTCTCGCCGCCTTTTTTCGTCTCACCGAAAAGTTTGACTTTTGCCTTGCCGTCACCGCCCTCTTCGACGGCCGGCGGATCCATGTGCCAGTCGTAATCGGAGTAGGTGAGCCAGCCCACGGTCACACACGTGCCAAAGGCGCCGACGAGGGCAAAGGTCATCAGCTTTGGCGCGGTGACAAAGAGGCCCGCTTCCAGCGCCAGCAGCAGTCCCCCCATCATCACAAATCCGCTGACACCGATGAACATGTAGAGGTCCATGAAAGCATCCCTGTGGGCTGTGAGCGTTAAGGTCAGGCGTGCGCACTCGGGCGGGAGTGCGCGGCTTGCATGCGCGCGCGACCGTGGCGTTCGGCACCACCTGGCCACGATCCGCTCACATGCACGTCATCGCCAAAATTACTGAATGGGGTTGGTTTTCGTGCATCCCGTGTATTGAGATTTTACTTAAATCTGTTGGAACGCCGCGTCCGCGCGGGGTTGGGCGGGTTCAGAGAAGTGGATTGGGGGCGGTGGTACGATGGCGGGGCGAACGTGCAACCCAGGCCAGCAATCGGAACAAGGGCGCAGC